>JAVKSW010000001.1:0-24322 GCA_039583505.1 Bryobacteraceae bacterium
GTTTGTTCACGCGGACGGCGCCGTGCCGGAAGCGCAACTCAAGGCCAAGCTGATGGAGAAAGTGAAAACGGCGGGATTAAAGTACGGCGTGATCATCCGTCGGCTGGATTTTCCCTCGACTGCCAATTTCCAGGAGCTGCAGAGTATTGCCCGCCAGCTTCAAAAGAACGGGTACGCTCGCACCCTGAACGTTCCGCTGCTGGCCTATCGGGTGTATCCGGACGGACGTGAGGAACTCGTCCGCGGGTGGCGGTTTAGGGAGTTCAGCGCGAGGGATCTGCGCGACGTGGACGCCGCCTCCGATCAGCCGTACGTTTTGAATTACGTGAATAACGGCTCGAGCTTTAACCTGGCGGACGTTGGTTCAGACGCTACAACGTCCTCGGTGATCTGTCCTTCGCTCTTGTTCGATAGCGTAGACCTCGCGCGGGGAGAAGACCAGGCGTCCAGAGTGCCGGTTGTCCCGCCGCCCGCGCTCATCGCGCAGCCTTAATCATGCGCATTCTTAGCAGGGCGATCTTTCGCGAGGTACTCACAAGCGCCAGCCTGGGAACGCTTCTGTTTGTATTCGTCCTGTTTCTCAGAACCATTGAGCGGCTCTCGGCGCTGCTGGTAAAGACGTCAGCGCCTGCCGCGGTGGTGGTGCGGCTGCTGATGTACGCGCTGCCTTCTACCATCCCTTTCGCACTGCCCCTGGGCGTTCTCGTGGGTATCTTAATCGGGCTCAGCCGCATGTCGACGGACAGCGAGATTACGGCCATGCGGGCGTCCGGAATCTCGAGCACGAGCGTGGCGCGGCCCGTCCTGCTGTTTTCCTTCTTCGCGCTTGTGCTGACCGCGATGGCGTCGCTGTGGCTCACACCGTTGTCTCTTCACCTTGAATCGAAGGTGGCGCGCAACTTCGCCGCGGCACAGCTCACCGGCGCCATCGAATCACGTATCTTCGACGAACAGTTCCCCAACACGGTTCTCTACGTGGGAAACGTCAACACTGCCGCAAATAAGCAGATCATGTGGAGTCAGGTTTTTATTGCGGATGTGACGCCTCCCGAGGAACTGCAACAACAGGGAAAGGATCGCGGGGAAGGGCCGCGCATTATTGTTGCGGAAGAAGCCATCCCACACGCGGACCCGACCAACAACCGAGTGATTCTCGACATGAAAGGTGTTCGGACGACGGAGCGCGATAAAGAGGGAAAGGTCATCACGACTGCTGCGACTACACAGATCCAGACGCTCCAGGCGCAGAAACAGGAAGAGCTTCAGCTTAATAAGACCGTGCAGGAGATGGATACCGGTCCGCTTTACAAACGCGTATACCGTCAGCGCGGTCTTTCGCACGAAGACTACGTCGATGCGGCGATTGAGCTGCATCAACGCTTCGCTCTGCCACTCGCGTGCGTGTTGCTGGCCCTGGTAGGTATCCCACTCGGCGTGTCCTCGCGCAAGGGTGGCAAATCGGCCGCATTCATCGTCACGGTAGCAGTGGCATTTTTTTATTACCTGGGGTTCATCACACTCATAGGGCTGGCGCGAAAAGGAAGCCTGCCGGTGCCGGTCGCGGTTTGGACTCCCGATCTGGTCTTTTCGATCGCGGGTATCGTGTTGATGTCGCGTTTGGAAAGGCCGGGCGATCGCGATCTGGTGGCGTGGTTTCAGGGTCTTGCACGGCGCGTCGCTGGGGGCGTGAAATCGGTGCGGATGACGCCCGCACAAGGCGGACGGGTGAGGACGCTTCAGCGCTTCGGCCTTCGCCCTATGCTGATCGATGGTTATGTGCTGAATGGGTTCGTGTTCTATTTCGTCGTGCTGGTAGCAGCGCTCGTAGCTCTGATTGAAATCTTCACGTTTTTCGAGTTGCTGGGTGACATGATCAAAAACGATATCGGCATGTCGACGATGTTCGACTATCTGTATCATCTGGCGCCCAGTCTTATTTATCAGCTCACTCCGATTGGAACGCTCGTAGCCTCGTTGATCTGCTTCGGGATCCTCACCAAATACAACGAGGTAACGGCGTTCAAGGCGGGTGGAGTAAGCGTGCACCGCCTCGCCGCGCCCGTTTTGTGCGCGAGTCTACTGGTGAGCGTCGCGCTGTTTGCGTTCGACCATTACTACATCCCCGAGGCGAATCGCAGACAGGAGATGCTGCGCGCACAAATTAAAAAGAAGCCGGTCGCCACCTACCTGCGCCTGGACCGCCAATGGGTGTACGGCCACGGCTCACGAATCTACAACTACCAATTTATGGATCCGCACCAGGCAATTTTGTCGAAAGTGAACGTCTACGAGTTGAACCCGAAGACCTTCGAAGTGGTGCGCCAGATTTCGGCAGAGCGGGCGCGCTGGGAACCAGCCTTGCGCACGTGGGTATTCCAGAACGGGATGAGCCACGACATCGGCGCCGGGGTCGATGCGTACAAGTGGTTCAAGGGTTCATCGGCGTCCTTCCCCGAACTAACCGAGGCTCCTTCCTGGTTCGTGCGGGAAGAGAAAGAGTACAAGGAGATGAACTTCGAGGAACTCGGGACTTACATGCGCGAACAGCAGGCGAGCGGACTCGACATCACTCCTCTCCGTGTGCAGTATTACAAGAAATTCGCAGTCCCTCTGTTTGCGTTCATTATGGCGGTTCTCAGCGTTCCATTTGCTTTCATCGCCGGAAATCGCGGCGCGATGACCGGCGTGGGAATTAGCTTTGGAATCGCGATTGCCTATTGGACCATAGGAACCGTTTTCGAGCAGATCGGCGATTTAAACCAATTGCCGGCCGTTATGGCAGCCTGGTCGCCGGACGTTCTCTTTGCGCTATTCGGCTTCTATTTTATGGCGAGGATGAAGACATAGCCGTTTCACCTCAACAGCCCCCGTATGTGGCTATCGAGGGATTCACGCGCTTTCGCCATTGGGATGAGTCGTTCCAGCAGGCCGAGATCGGCATCGATTGTGAGGTCCTTGTCAGTCACTTCAATGGTGCCCTTTATCGGCGTGCTCACGAATCCCACCTTCGCGGTAATCGAAAACGTGAGAACTGATCCTTCCCAGCTTCTCTTTTCCTCAACCAATTGAAGCGGGATCGCCCCTATGCCGCGAAACAGATCGTCAAACGAACGATCGACAGATCGCATGACCTGTTCCTTCGGCTTTGTGTGTGAAACAGTGATACGCACGTGCTTTGATCGTGAGGGAGAACTGCGAAGAAATGGTGCGCCCGGACAGATTCGAACTGCCGACCTTCTGGTTCGTAGCCAGACGCTCTATCCAGCTGAGCTACGGGCGCAACAGATGCCAGTATATCAGCGCCGGAAGGTACGATCTATTGAGCCAGACGTTGCGTCGAGTCTTCAAGCGTTAGTCTGGAAACACAGTTTCTGCCATTGCCTTTTGCTCTGTACAGGGCCTCATCCGCGACCCGGACAAAGACGTCGGGACTGCGCTCGGAGCCGTCCGATACGGTGACTCCAAAACTTGCCGAAACCCGCATCTCGGCGCCATCGACAATCATGCTGTCGGAATGAAGCTTGGCCCGCATTCGCTCGGCCTGGTGCGCCGCTGCCTCAATGTCGCAGTTCGGCAGCACCACGAGAAACTCCTCCCCGCCGTAGCGCCCGACCTCGTCATACGGCCGCATGTTATGGCGTAAGCGAGCCGCCGTCTCACGGAGCACCGCGTCGCCGGCAAAGTGACCATAGGTATCGTTAATCTTCTTGAAATGATCGATGTCAAGGAGAATCACCCCGACGGTGCGTCGTTCCCGGTGACAGCGTGAAAGTTCGCGCTCGAGCGCCGATGCAATCGCCGGACGGTTAGGAAGCATCGTGAGCAGATCTTTGTTGGCGCGTTCGCGCAACTCCTCCCGAGCCCTCAAATTCTCCATTTGAAGGTCGACGATACGTTTGCCGGCCCGCAGCCGGACCTGTAATTCGTGCTCGTTAAAGGGCTTGACGATGTAATCGTCCGCGCCTGCTTCCATGCCCTCGACCGTCGCGCTCTTGGAATCCATGGAGGTCAGCAGAAGGATGTAGCAGTAAGGCTCCCGACGCGTTTCGCGAACCTGGCGACAGAGTTCCGGGCCAGTCATGAAGGGCATCACCCAATCGAGAATAGCCATGGGAGGCGAGTCGGGTCCGGACAGGATGTCCCACGCCTCTGCCCCGTTTGCCGCCACGACGACTTCATAGCCCCATCGCAGGAGCGACTTCTTAAGAAGTGTCCGTGAGGTAAGGTCGTCGTCGGCTATTAAGACCTTCATTCTTGCCGCAGGTTCCGTTTGCTTATCCACCTAATCGTCTGAGCGCAGCGAAATGATTAGCCGTAGAGTCGCGAACCGGCAAGGTTTTTGATATCGCGGCGGCCAAAATGAATCTCACGCTGCAACCTACAGAAAACAACCCGTTTCTCCTACTATGATCGGCTGCGCTCGCAGCGTCAATAGTCCAGCTCCAAGGCCTGACTGCTGCGGGCGGTCGACATCCTATATCATGGGTGTGCCGCTGCATTTTCAACGTTTCGCGGAAAGCTTTGCAGTAAAGGATCCCGGATGAATAATTCAGTACTTGTCCCCATGGTGGTTGAACAAACCTCGCGGGGTGAACGCGCCTACGACATCTACTCCCGCTTGCTGAAGGAAAATATCATTTTCCTCGGTACGCCTATAGATGACAACGTGGCCAATTTGGTGATGGCCCAGATGCTATTTCTGGCCGCCGAAGATCCCGAGCGGGACATCTCTCTCTATATAAACTCCCCCGGAGGCTCCATTACAGCCGGATTGGCCATTCTCGACACCATGCGGCTGGTAGAACCCGATATCGTGACGTATTGCCTGGGACAAGCGGCGTCCATGGCTGCCGTGCTGCTGGCCTGTGGCACCAAAGGCAAACGCTTCAGCCTCCCCAATTCGCGTATTCTAATTCACCAACCGTCCATGAGCGGTTTGGGTGGCCAGGCGGCGGATATCGACATTTATGCTCGCGAGATCCTACGCATGCGGCAATCGCTCAACGAGATTCTCGCCGACGCAACCGGGCAGCCGGTCGACAGGATCGCTCGCGACGTCGACCGCGATTACATTCTCGAACCCGAAGCGGCGCTCGAATATGGCATGATCGATCGGGTCATCTCTAACCGGACTTTGCAGCCGGTTCCCACACGTTAGCCTGGGAGTACTTCCTAAGTCGTTGATCCTGGGTAATTCAGGGCCGGAAGCCCCCCGCCCTAGCACGCAGGCACCATGGTTCTATGGCGTTATGAGCTTTGAAAGCCGATACAGAATTTGGAAGTTTAACGTCCCATAAACTTGACCGTGACATTCGGAGTGAGTTAGAGTAATGATTCCGTTACAAAATCTCGGGATCATAAAAGCTGCTTATCGAATGATGCTCAGATCGCACCCTGTGTTGACCGGGGTCGTTTTCCTAACGGCACTTTCCGTCGGTACCTCCAAAGGAGGCACAAACCGAGTTTTTGTTCCTGGCGTAAGCTTTGCGGCGACAGCCAGCGCGGATGCCGCTGAAGCTGCGGCGGACGCCGAGTGGTCCCTGCCCGACGATTCTTCAAGTGACCTCAGCGCCGCGGCGGGTGACGTGTCCGCGGTCCATTCACCGGAAACCGACGACCGCCTGAAGCGCGCGGACGATCATTTCAATACCGGACGAGAGATGTATTTCGAAGGCAACATGGCTGGTGCGCGGCGGGAGTTCGATGCTGCTGTCGATGTACTGCTGACTGCGCCCGACGCACTGCCCGACCACCGCCGCATTGAACGGCGTCTCGACGAGATTTGCGATCTAATCTACCGCTTCGACGTGGAGAAACTGGGAGCCGGCCAAACCGAGCAGGACGCGGTGGTTTTCGATAAGGCGCCGATCGACGAAATCAGCCACATGACTTTTCCGGTCGATCCAGCACTTGCGCCCAAACTTCAGATGGAGTTGAATCAGACCGCCTCGGGCATCCCGCTGGAGCTGGCCGATCCAGTGCTCGGTTACGTTCATTATTTCTCGACTGATCGCGGCCGCAGGACGCTCGAATCCGGACTGCGCCGTTCCGGCCGGTACAAGCCGCTCATCGAGCGCATCTTCGCGGAAGAGGGTGTTCCCCAGGAGTTGCTCTACTTGGCCCAAGCCGAATCCGGTTTTCTGCCTCGCGCGGTCTCCTATAAGCGGGCAGTCGGCATGTGGCAGTTCACCTATGCCGCCGGAGTTGACTATTCGTTGGGACGTAACTCCGTCTATGACGAGCGCCTGGACCCTGAAAAGGCGACTCGCGCCGCCGCCAAATACCTTAAGAGCCTGTACGCCCGCTATGGCGATTGGTACTTGGCCATGGCCGCTTACAACTGCGGGCCCGGGTTGGTGGATCGCGCGGTGGAGAGAACCGGCTATGCCGATTACTGGGAGCTCCTGAAGCGTCACGCGCTGCCCAAGGAAACTGCAAATTACGTACCTATCATTCTGGCCATGACCATCATGGCAAAGAATCCGAAGGATTATGGATTGGAGAACATTGATACCGATGCGCCGGTCGAATATGATTCCATCTATCTCACGGCGCCGACCAATCTGAACCTTGTCGCCGACGCGACCATGCAGCCGCTTTCGGTGATTCGCGATCTGAATCCATCGCTGCTGAGGATGCTTGCTCCAGCGGGTTTTGAAGTGCATGTTCCCAAAGGCACCGCCGAAACCGCGCAAGCCGCTCTTGAAACCGTGCCTGCCGATAGCCGTCAGGCTTGGCGCCTCCATCATGTGGAGGCGGGCGATACGCTGGAGGCGATCGCCAAAATCTACCACTTGAGCGCCGATCGAATCGTTGCCGTCAATCACGCCGCGGATTCGTTGGAAACCGGCGACGTGCTTCTGATTCCCGCGGTTTACCACGCTGAGCCGCAGGCCTCACGCCTGTCACGGAGCGCTCACCGCAAAGCCGCACTTTCCTCGGCGTTCCGGTCGAATAAGACTTCGGCAGCCCAGCATGGCTCGCACTTGGCCGCAGGGCGCCACTTACCTGTGCAGGTCCTACACCGCAAAGCTGCCGTTCGCACGGCGAGCTTAGAACGATAAAGCGGCGCATTCGTTCTTTTCGCAGAGCTTTTTCCATTTAGCTCTTGCCATTCCTCACAGCTTGTGAAATCATTTTGCTGCCTGCATCATCTCGATGCTTAGTGAAATGTGTGAAAGGAGGAGTCGATGAGTTTACGATACGGGCTTCGACCAGAAGACGAGGACGACGATTTCGAATACGAAGATGAGCACGTCGAAATGGAGTCCGACAAGAACGAGTACGCCGGCGCTGATGACGAAGACGACGAGGAAGAGGAACTAGAAGAGGAAGAAGCGGCTACCACCGGCAAGAAGGCGGCATCGAAGCACGAAGGCGGAAGCGCTGCCAGCGAGAATGGGAACCGCGGTGAGCAGGCGGAATCGCCTCGCAAGAGCAGCGGCAGTTCGGGAAGAAAAACACGCGGCAGCAGTTCGGAAACTTCCGGGCCGGCCACAGGCGCTGGCGCGGGGACCGAACATGAGCCGGAAGAACGACCCGCCAAGAAGAGTGCTGGCGCAACGAAGCGCTCCGGCGGAGCAAAGAAGACCTCCGAGGCGCAGACGAGTTCCGGGGGCCCTCAGAAGAGTTCTGGCCGGACAGCGCCTCTTAAGAAGGCGGGAGCCTCGGGGGGAAGCAGAAGCGCAAATAAGCGAGCGGGGGGCGCCAGCAAGTCTGCTGCCTCGAAACGCGGCAAAACCGCCAAGAAAACGGCCTCCCGGAGTGCTTCTAGGAAATCCGGTGCCAAAGCCACAAAGAAGGCCGGTGGTGCGAAAAAGACCGCCCAGAAGAGGACTGCGGCTAAGAAGACTGGTTCCAAAAAGGCTGCCTCCAAGAAAGGCGGCTCTAAGAAATCCGCACAGAAGAAGGCCGCCCGGAAAAGGAGATAGCGCAGGCCGGGCGTGCCGGCATGCGCCCGATTGGGCAGCGGCGAACCGCCCGCGAGCGCTTCCGTAGTTCAGCTACTTGGTTTTGCGGACCACGGCGCGGCAGCGCTCGAACAGCTCGAGCAACGACTCGGCGTACTCCTCGCTCGAGCGCGAGCCCTTTCCGCCGAAGCCGGTGCTCGAAGTGCCTCGCCCGTACCCTGTCGTCACGGCGATAAACTTCATCAACTCGAGTGCAACTTCGTCCGGAGTTTTGGGCGTTTGCTTCTCTGAGAAGTCTTCAACCATAGTTTCGTTTGCTCCTTAATAGCTGAGTGCTAAAACATAGGCTACCAGTGGCTTGGTTCGAGTTGCCGGATTCGAGTTTCTCGGATCCGCCCTCGCTGCCGGTCCCCGCCCTAACTGGAATGCATGCCGGTTCGCGCCCGCAATTTAATCCGTAAGATGCGCGGCGGAGCGCAAGCGCATCTGCTCGAGGCCGAGGACGGTGGGTTTTACGTGGTCAAGTTCACCAATAACCCGCAACATCGCCGCATTCTCATTAACGAATGGTTGGCCTGCGCGCTTCTTCGCTACCTGCAGATTCATGTTCCCGAAACCGCCATTGTCGAACTAACTCCCGAGTTCCTCGCCAACAATCCCGAGATCTATCTCTCTATTGGCTCACGCCACGAGCCGGTTCCGCCCGGTCTTCACTTTGGCTCCCGGATGGCGGTTCATCCCGAGCGCGTCGCGGTTTTCGACTTCCTGCCCGATAAGTTGCTCGAAAAGGTGGAAAACCGCATCGAATTCCTGGGTATCCTGGCCTTCGACAAATGGGTCGGAAATGCCGACTCGCGCCAAGCCGTTTTCTTTCGTGCTCGGGCCAAGAGCTGGACTCCATTAAAGGGCGAAACAGTCGCACGAATTGGGTTTTTCGCCCAAATGATCGATCATGGCTTCGCCTTCAATGGTTCGAATTGGCACTTCCAGGACTCTCCGATTCAAGGACTTTACTTCCGAACCTCCGTCTATGACGAGGTGCGCTCACTCGATTCGTTCCAGCCATGGCTCGACATGATCGGGAATTTTCCGGTTGAAGTAATTGATTCTGCCTGGAAGGAGATCCCGCGAGCGTGGCTGGGCGATGATGAGGATGCGCTGGAGCAACTGCTCGAAGCCTTGCTTAAGCGCCGGGCTCGAGTACCCGCACTCATAAAAGACGTGCAGCGGACACGCTCGAGCGCTTTCCCAAATTGGAGTTAATTTCCATCGCAAGGCGTTGTGCAGTTACAGGCGCAAGCAGAATACCGTTTCGATAATGACCGTACGCCAGGTAAAGCCGGGGCGAATGCCAGGAACCAATATGCGGCGCATCGCCGCCGGGGCGAAGGCCCGTCCAGACTTCCGAAGGCATGGTTTCGAGCAGGTGCGGGAATACATGGCCGGCCTGAGCAGTCAGATGCGCAACCATTTCCGGCTGTATCGCGCGATCAAAGCCTACGTGCTCAACTGAGGCTCCTGCAATCAACAAGCCGTTAGCTCGCTGCAGAAGGTATGTGTGCCCGCAGCGCACGATCGTGTTGCATGTCTGCGCTGGCTGCAAATAACCGATCAAGTGCCCCTTTACCGGTTCTGACACCGGAGGAGCCGGTACGCCCGTGGCAGTGATGCTGTCGCTCCACGCCCCCGCAGCGATCACAACCGCTTTGTAAGTTTCAATGCCATTCGCGGCATGGATTTTCACGGCAGCGTCGGAAACTTCAACGCGAGAAACCGGGCAGCGCGGAGTAACAGACACGCTGTTCTTTCGACAGGCCGCCTCCAGGGCTGCGACCACCTCCCGCGGGTTGACGATGGCGTCCTCGGGATAAAAGCGAGCGCCAACCAAGCCGCTGGTTTGCACTCGCGGCCAGAACGTTGAAACATAGGCGGTCGTGAGCGATTTGGACGGAATGCCCATACCGGCCTGTCGGGCCGCTCGCACCTCCAAAGCTCCCATTTCCTCCTGCGAATAGGCCAGATCGAGCGCGCCGCATTCCTGGTAATCAATCGCGAGCCCTGAAGATTGCTCCAGTTCACGGACAAACTCGCAGTAGAGCTTGCGTGATTCCGTCGCTAGGGTTGCGATCCGCGAAGGACCCTCGATCTCGCCACCCGGAGAGAGCATCCCCGCGCCGGCCCAGCTCGATTCGCCGCCAATTTCGCCCTTATCGAAGACACTGACCTGCCAACCGGATTGCGCCAGGCGCCAAGCCAGCGACATGCCGATGATTCCGGCACCCGCGATTGCGATGGAGTTTTCCCGCGCCGTAGAACCGGTCCGACTCACGCCGGCGCCTGCAACGACTCCGTTTCCGTACTTGCGCGCTTCACAACTTCCAGAAACGCCTTCGCCGCATGGCTCAACGCTCGCCTCGCCGGATAGATCAGCCGGATTTTCCGCTCCAGATTCAGCTCTTTGACGCGAATCTCGCGCAACAAACCCTGTTTGAGCTCCTGCTCCACGCACATGCGCGGAAGAAACGCGACGCCTTCGTTATCCTGCACCAGCCGCCGAATCGATTCCACAGTGGGCATCTCGACATCCATGTTCAACGGCACTTTGTTGCGCTGGAATTCGCGCAGCACCGCCTCCCGATAGGGAGAGAGCGCATTGTGCGCAATGAACGTCTCCATATCCAGCTCCGAGATGACGATGTCGATGCGATCCGCAAACCGGTGCTTTGGCGATACAATCAGCGTGAGCCGGTCTGTAAAGATCACCTGCGAAAGTAGATGATCATCACCGGGATCATAGCTGATCACCCCCAATTCCAGCTCGCCATCCAGCAACTGTGACGGTATCTTGCTTGATTCGGATCGCCGCACCTGCACCTTCACCTTTGGAAACAGGCGGCGGTACTGCTCAATGTGTTGAATCAGGTATAGCGTGGTCGATTCGTTTGCGCCGATCGAGAGCCGACCCGCGTAGTTGTCCTTCAGCTCACGAAGGGCATTCTCCAGGTCTGCTTCCAAGTTCTGAAAGCGCCTGGCATACTCCAGGACCACACGCCCGGCGTCCGTAAGCAGCAATTCACGGCCGGAGCGGTCAATCAGCTTCTCTTTCAAGTCGCTTTCCAGGCGCTGGATAGCGATCGAGATCGCCGGCTGAGTGCGCAACAACTTCTCGCCGGCTCGCGAAAAGCTTCGCTCTGTCGCGACCGTCAGAAAAACTTTGAGAGGATAGAGTTCCATAACGCCTACCCCGATCAGGCGTTTATACCATTATAATGACTTATATAAATGTCGAGTACTATAAATTTGCATAATCTATCCCATTCGCCTAGGATGGTGAAAAGTCCTGCAATAGGAGTACCATTTTGAGCCGCGTTTACATATTCGATACTACCCTGCGCGATGGAGAACAGTCTCCGGGTTGCAGTATGACCACGCCGGAAAAGCTCAAAATGGCGGGGTATTTAGTGGACCTGGGTGTAGATATTCTCGAAGCGGGATTTCCGATCGCTTCGGAAGGCGACTTCGAAGCAGTTGACGCCGTCAGCCGCCAATTTCCCTGGATTCAGGTGGCCGCTCTTGCACGCTCCTGCACGCTTGATGTGGAGCGTGCCGCGAAAGCCCTTCAGCACGCGAAGCGCGCGCGCATTCACACCTTCATCGCCACAAGCGATATTCACCTGAAGTACAAATTGAGAAAGAGCCGGCAGGAAGTGTTGGACAATGCTGTTGCCGGAGTAACTCTTGCGCGCAACTATACGGACGATGTGGAGTTCTCGGCGGAGGACGCAACGCGAACCGACTTCGATTATTTGAAAGAGGTTTGCAAGTCCGTCGTCGAAGCAGGCGCCCGTACGGTGAATCTTCCGGACACCGTGGGCTACTCCGTTCCGGAGGAGTACGGCGAATTGATTGGTAGGATCGTGAAAGAGCTTGGCGATCGCGCCGTCGTTAGCGTCCATTGTCATGACGATCTCGGACTCGCTGTCGCCAACTCCCTTGCTGCCGTGAAAGCTGGCGCGCGCCAGGTCGAATGCACGATCAACGGCATTGGCGAACGTGCCGGTAACGCGGCTTTGGAGGAGGTGGTGATGGCGATCAACACTCGTCATGATCGGCTTCCGTTTGAGACAAAGATCCATCCGGAGAGACTGTTCCCAGCAAGCCAGATGCTTTCACATCTCATTACCTTCGGCCCGCAGCCCAATAAGGCAATTGTTGGCGAGAATGCGTTTGCCCATGAAGCAGGCATCCACCAGGACGGGTACCTGAAGGAAAGAACGACCTATGAAATTATGGATCCCGCCAGTGTGGGCGTGCCGGAAAGCCGCATCGTACTCGGAAAGCATAGCGGCCGGCATGCTCTGAAGCAGCGCGCTGAAGATTTGGGGTTCACGCTGACGCGCGAAGAGCTTGACGAACTGTATCACCGCTTCACCATGGTCGCCGACAACAAGAAAGGTCTTCGTAACGAGGAGATCGCCTTACTGGTGCGCGAAGTCACCAGGCCGCCGGCGAGCACGGAACCTGTAGCGGTGCAGACCACCGCGGCACGTTAGGCAATGCAGCTAAACGTTCTCAGCTTACCCGGCGACGGCATTGGCGTTGAGGTCACCCGCGAAGCACTGAAGGTCCTGCGGCACATAGCGGATGCCTACGGTCACGCCCTTTCTCTCAGCGAAGGCCTGCTGGGCGGAATCGCCATTCGCGAAACAGGAAATCCTTTTCCGAACGAGACTCGCGAACGTGCGTTGCAGGCGGACGCGACACTTCTCGGGGCGGTCGGCCTACCCGAATTCGACAACGCTCCTCCGGAGAAGAGGCCGGAGCGTGGCCTGCTGGGCATACGCAAGGCCCTTGGCGTCTATGCGAACCTCCGGCCCGTCCGGTCTTATCGCGCGCTCATCGATTCATCGCCCCTCAAAAATGAGCTAGTCCACGGAACCGACATGATCATCGTGCGCGAGCTGACCGGCGGCCTGTACTATGGCACGCCGCGCGGCATCTCGGGCAACGGCGCGGAAGAACGCGCGGTGAACACCATGACCTACACGCGCCCTGAGATCGAGCGTGTGGCGCACATGGCGTTTCAGCTTGCCCGCAAGCGGCGCAAAAAGGTGACCAGCGTCGACAAATCGAATGTACTTGAAAATTCCCAACTATGGCGGCGCGTGGTGACCGAAGTTTCTGCTGGATACCGGGACGTCACGCTCGATCACCTGCTGGTCGATAATTGCGCCATGCAATTGGTTCTGACTCCCAAGCGCTTCGATGTCGTGCTCACCGAGAATCTGTTTGGCGATATCTTGAGCGACGAAGGCGCTGTCCTGGCCGGGTCCATCGGCATGTTACCCTCTGCTTCGATTGGCGACAGGAGGCCTTCAGGCGCGTGGGTGGGGTTATACGAGCCGGTGCACGGATCGGCGCCTGACATCGCGGGGCAGAATAAGGCCAATCCGCTGGGCGCCATCGGGTCAGTGGCGGCGCTGCTCGAATACAGTTTCGGCTTAATGGATGAAGCCGGAGCTGTGAATCGCGCCATCGATGAGGTTTTAAACAGTGGGCGTGTAACAGTGGATCTAAAGCCGCCTGGACGCCCTGCAACAACAACTGAGGTGGGCGATGCGGTCTGCGCCCTGGTTTCGGGTCGCGCAGTTTCGGTGTAGCTTTCGCCCGCAAGCGCATCCAATTACATAGAACTTTATGCCGGAAGGAAACAGCGCGGCAGCTAAGCCGCGCACCATCATCGACAAAGTTTGGGACAACCATGTCGTTGCCGAACGCGACGGCGCGCCAACGCTTCTCTACATTGATTTGCATTTGGTCCACGAAGTCACTTCTCCTCAGGCCTTTTCCGGCCTGCGTGAACGTGGTCTCAGGGTTCGACGCCCTGATCTGACGATTGGCACAACCGATCACAGCATCCCCACGCATGACCGCTCGCTGCCCATCCTCGACAAAATCGCGGAAGCGCAGATCACACAATTTGAAAGGAATTGCCGTGATTTCGGCATTCCGTTTTACGGTCCGCGGAGCGACAAACAAGGCATCGTGCATATCATCGGTCCGGAACAAGGGCTGACGCAGCCTGGCATGACGGTCGTCTGTGGCGACAGCCATACGGCCACGCATGGCGCTTTCGGCGCTCTGGCTTTTGGCATCGGCACCAGCCAGGTTGAGCACGTGCTCGCCAGCCAATGTTTGTTGCAAGGGCGCTCTAAGACGTACGAAGTGCGCGTCGAAGGCGCTTTACGGAACGGCGTCACGGCGAAAGACATCATTTTGAATTTGATCTCTCGCATCGGTATCGGCGGCGGCACTGGATGCGTGTTTGAGTATAGCGGCTCGGCGATCCGTTCGCTTTCTATCGAGGAGCGGATGACCATCTGTAACATGTCCATCGAAGGCGGCGCGCGCGCCGGCCTTGTCGCCCCCGACGATTTGACCTACCAATACATTGCGGGTCGCCCTTACGCTCCGAAAGGTGCGGATTGGGATCGGGCATTGAGGCTGTGGCGGCAATTACCGACGGATCACGGAGCGCAATACGATAAGCGCATCGACATTGACGCCAGCGCGCTGGAGCCGATGATTACCTTCGGGACGAACCCGGGGATGGGCATCCCGATTACCGCACCTGTTCCCGATCCCACGTCTGTAATTGATCCAGTCGAGCGCGAGACGCTCGGCAAAGCGCTTCGCTACATGGATCTGCCCGCGGGTAAATCGCTGCTGGGCCACCGCGTCAATGTGGTGTTCATCGGAAGTTGCACGAATTCACGTATTTCCGATCTGCGCGCGGCTGCGGCGATTCTTAAGGGCAGAAAGGTGAGTCCGAATGTCCGCCTCATGGTCGTTCCTGGCTCACAGTTGGTGAAAAAACAGGCGCAGGCGGAGGCCCTGGATCGCGTGTTCCAGGACGCCGGAGCCGATTGGCGTGAAGCGGGCTGTTCGATGTGCATCGCCATGAACGGCGATCAGCTCCAGCCGGGTGAGTACAGCGTGTCCACCAGCAATCGCAATTTCGAAGGACGACAAGGCAAGGGTGGACGTACTTTCCTGGCGAGTCCTCTCACGGCTGCGGCGACTGCGGTGACCGGCGTCGTCACGGATGTCCGAACAATGATCTAGGAGAGCGATCGTGGAAAAATTTATATCTTTCACCAGCCGCCTTGCTCCGCTGCCCATCGACAATATCGATACGGACCAGATTATCCCAGCCCGTTTTCTGAAGACGATCTCAAAGGCCGGCCTGGGCGATCAGCTTTTTTTCGACTGGAGATATGACGCTGAGGGAAAGCCAAGACCTGACTTCATCCTCAATAAACAGGAAGGCCGGGCTGCACAGGTTTTACTCGCGGGAGATAATTTCGGCTGCGGAAGTTCACGCGAGCACGCGCCCTGGGCTCTGCTGCAATACGGGTTTCGCGCCGTGATCAGCACGTCGTTCGCGGACATCTTCCGCGGCAACTCTCTCAAGAACTCGTTCTTGCCGATTGTCGTGCCGCAAGACGTGCACAAGTCTCTATTCCAAGCCGTCGCGAGCGACCCTGCGGCCACCGTGACGGTGGACCTGGCACAGCAGAAGCTTCTTCTGCCCAATGGCTCCGATGTCGCATTTCCGATCGACGAATTCGCCAGGCACTGCATGCTGGAAGGTATCGACGAGCTGGGCTACATTCTCCAGCAGGAAAGCGCAATCGCGCGCTATGAGGCCGGGCGGCCGCTCACCATCGATACCTTAGTGTCTGCGTAGCCGCGCGGTTTCGAGTTCCTCCGAAAAGCTCCGAACGTCCGTAAATACGGCAGTTTTGCGTGATATGGTGTAGCTAGTGTCCTCGCCCTTGAACTTTCATCTCGAGCAATATGAGGGCCCGCTGGACTTGTTGCTCGATCTGATCCGGAAGCAGGAAATTAACATCTACGACATTCCAATTTCCCGGATTACGTCGCAATACCTCGACTATATGCAAAGGGCGATGGAGTTGGATATTGAACTGAGCTCCGACTTCGTCTACATGGCGGCAACACTCATTCACATCAAAAGCAGGCTATTGCTTCCCCGCGATCCTGAGCTCGACAAGATCTCGCCGGAAGAAGATCCTCGCAAGGAATTAGTCGACCGCCTCATCGAGCACGAGCGCTTTAAAAATGCCGCCGAGATGCTGCAGCAGAAACGAGTCGTCGAAGAAGCCATGTGGTCCAACCCGCAAATCGAGCGCTTCTTCTCCGAAGATCAGGGACCAGAGCTCGCGGTTACCGTGTTCGACCTGGTGCAGACGTTTCAAAGCGTTCTCGAACGTGTTAAGAACCGCCCCGTGTATGAGGTCGGCAAAGAAGACGTCAGCGTGCCCGATATGATTCTGTTCCTACGTGGCGAGCTCGAACGATCGCGACGGGACTCTCTCTCCGCCACGCAACTATTTGAACGGCAACGCAGCCGCCGTGCCATGATTTGCCTGTTTCTTGCGATCCTCGAGCTGGTCAAGTGTGAAACAGCCGAACTCGTACAAGGCGAGGCGTTCGGCGATATCCGGCTCCGTCGCGGTCCCCGCTTTGAGGATGCGGTTGATCGGGTGGAAGATCTGGCGGCTGTTGAACAGGAATATCACTGATAAGCAGCATGGAAGAAGTAGAACAGCCGGCCGAGATATTTATCGCGGAAACCGTCGCTGACTCCGCACCCGCGATCGACCCATCGGCGACTCTGAAGGCGGTCATCGAAGCAGCCATCTACGTTACGGACGAGCCGCTGACGACAAACCAAATCGCGTCCGCGCTTGATGAACCCATCGAGCGCGTCAAGGAAATCCTGAATCGATTGGTCACCGAGTACTCGGCGCCCGATCGCGGGTTATCCGTTCGGGAGCTTGCGGGCGGATACAAGATGGCGACCAAGCCTGAGCACCACGAGTCGATTCGCCGTTTCGTCACAAAGCTGCAACCGTCAGTCAAATTGTCGATGGCTGCCTTAGAGACCCTGGCGGTTATCGCCTACAAGCAACCGATTACCGCACCCGAAATTATGGAGATCCGCGGCGTGCAAGGCGCAGGCGTGCTGAAGACACTCCTTGATCGTCAGTTGATCGCAACGGCCGGCAGAAAGAACGTGCTTGGGAAGCCGATCATGTACAAGACGACGCGCGAGTTTCTGGTGCACTTCGGGCTGAGCTCGCTCGCTGAATTGCCCAGCCTTAAGGAGTTCGAAGAGATCCGGCGCTTCGCTTTGAGCGAATCGGAAGAAGAGACATCACCGCTGGAACCCGGGCAAGTCACCCAAGAGCAGTCTGCTTCGCAAGAGTCGGCGGAGACTGCGGGAACAGAAACGCACCAAGCCGATGCGTGAGGAGCGGCTGCAGAAAATTCTCGCGCATGCCGGCGTCGCCAGCCGTCGAAAGGCGGAGGACCTCATTGTCGCCGGCCGAGTTTCAGTGAACGGCAAGACTGTCACGGAGCTGGGCTCGAAGGCAGATTTGTCCGTCGATAAAGTGAAAGTAGACGGACGGGTGCTGAGCGAGCCCAAGCACCATCTGTATGTCGCTCTGAACAAGCCGAAGAATTGCGTGAGCACGGTGCGAGATCCACAGGGCCGCGAAACGGTGATGTCGTTTTTCAAAGGACTCCACGATCGCCTTTACCCCGTAGGACGGCTCGATTACGCCAGTGAAGGACTGTTGCTGTTGACCAATGACGGTAAGCTGGCCAATAAGCTCATGTCGCCGGCCAGCCACGTCACTAAAACATATCTTGCCAAGGTGAATGGCGGACTCACACCCGACCAGGAAGAAGAATTTCGCCGCGGGATCCCCATGCATGGCCGACGGACGGCGCCGGCCGGGCTGAAGCTGATCCGGAAAGCTGTGAATCCTTGGTACGAAGTACGGCTGGTCGAAGGCCGTCAGAACCAGGTCCGCATCATGTTTAAGCATTTCGGCCGGTTGGTCGAAAAGCTAAAGCGAGTGAAAATCGGATTTCTCGAGCTCGGAGATCTGAAGCCTGGCGCATACCGCACCCTAACCAAAGCAGAAGTAGAGCGTTTCCGTAAACTCTTACACCTCGATGATGGAAACACGAACGAACACTCAAAGCACAACGGCTCAAGAGAGGAAGCGACGGTCAATGATGAGTCATAGAGAGCTCACCGATCTGCTGAAAGCCTCCAAGACTGTTGCGGTCGTCGGGCTGTCCAATAACCGCATGCGCGCCAGCTTCGGTGTCTCTCGATTTCTGCAGCGGCAAGGTTATCGCGTCATCCCCGTCAATCCGCATGAGACGGAGGTTCTGGGCGAGCGCGCTTACCCAACTGTCAAAGACGTGCCGGAAAACGTCGATATAGTCGATATTTTTCGCCGTTCTTCTGCCGTTCCCGAGATTGTCGAAAGTGCGCTCGAAAAACCCGGGGTTCGTTGTATCTGGATGCAAGAAGGAGTCGTGAACCACGAAGCTGCCGCAAGAGCGCAAAGCGCCGGCATCCACGTTGTCATGGACAAATGCATTCTAAAGGAACTGGCGCGCCTCCTCTGAGCAAGTAAGTCCATGCGCACGGCCGCAATAAGGATTAGTTCGCTGTCCTTGCTGCTCGGCTTCCTCCTCGGATTCGCGGGCTGTGGCAAAGATTCGAGCGACGTGCTCGGTCAGGCATACGTTGCGCCCGCATCGCTTAACCTACGGCGCGAGCTGACGCAAAAGAATAGTTCGGTAGCCGTGTTGAAGCACGGAGAGCGCGTCAGCATCATCGATATTCACCGCCGCTTTGTCAAAATTCGTACCGTCCAGGGTGACGAGGGATGGGTCGACTCATTGCAACTCCTCAGCCCTGAGCAGATGGATCAAATCCGGCGCGAGACTCAGCAAGCTCTCGCTATGCCGTCGGAAGGCTCGGCAAGCGTGTACGAAGCTCTCAACGTGCACCTCGAACCTAGTCGGCAATCACCCGCATTCGTAAGAATTCCGGAAGGCGGCTCGGTGACCGTCCTGGCGCATCGCCTCGAACCGCGGAAGAACACTCCCTCTAAATCAGATCTCTTCGCCCCCGAGCGGCCACAACAGCTTTCGCGGCGGCAAAGAAGGCAACGTGAAGCCAAGAATACCAATCGATTCCTTCCGCCTTTTCCGCCGCCACCTAAGCCTCCCGCGAATTGGCAGGAACTTTCGGCTGAGCGGATTGAGCCCGGCAACGAGAGTATTGCCGATCTCAAAGCGCGAAAAGACCAGGAAACGGCTGAGAAGAAAACCACGGAGCTGAAGAAACCCGTCATCCTGGAGGACTGGAGCTTGGTTCGCACCAAGGATAATCAGTGCGGCTGGGTTCTCTCGCGGAATCTAGTCATGTCGATTCCAGATGAAGTTGCCCAATACGCAGAGGGCAAACGAATCACCTCCTATTTCGATCTCGGAGCCGTTCAAGATGACAAGAAGGGAGTGAAACACCACTGGTTGTGGACTACCGCCTCGGCGCTTGAACCATTTGATTACGACGCTTGGCGTGTGTTTATCTGGAACCGCCGCCGTCATCGCTATGAGACTTCGTACCGGCAGCGCGACGTAGAAGGCTATTTTCCCGTTCACGTTGATGCGCCCGAGTCGAACACTCTCGAGCGCACGTTCGAGCTGGTCATGAAAGACGATGACGGGAAACTTCGGCGGCGCACTTATTCCTTCGATGGCGTTCGCGTTCATCTGGCCGGCACCGAAAATTACCAGCCTGGAGCTTCGAGCGGCCAAAACAAACCAGGCGCGCTGGATACCACCAAACTACAAGCCAAGCTGCCCCGGGAAGGCTGGTTCCGCCGCAATTGGAAGACGCTGAAGCGCCGGATTTTCGGAACCAGCTAGGTCTCTTCGATCCTGCCGGCGACCTCCACTTTGTCCATGGCGAGAAACTGCTGCACGTGCGGATGTTTGCAGTTATCCAACTCAGAAACCCGGCCAAAGTAGATCGCCTTTCCTTTATAGAGGAACACGACGGAATCGGCCACCTTGTACATTAGATCCAAATCGTGCGTAACAACGATTGCGGTCAGCCCCAATTGCCGCTTCAGCCGCAACATAAGATTGCCGAGATCATCGGACATGATCGGGTCCACCATAGTGGTCGGCTCGTCATATAAAATGCACTCCGGCTGGGCGGCCAAAGCACGCGCAATCGCAACCGCTCGCTTATACCCCGTCGATAGATCGCCTGGAAACAGATCCCTCACGTGGCGGAGATCCACCATATCCAGCAAGCCATTCACGACGTCTTCTTTGTTCTGCTCGTTATAATCGTCGCGAAGTTCCAGGGAGAACAGGATGTTTTCACCAACCGTCAGCGAATCGAAGAGCGCACCCGACTGGAATACCATGGTCACTTTCTTGCGGATGCGTCTCAACTCCGCCTCCGGCATATTGGTGATGTCCATGTGCGAGACAATCACCTCGCCCTTGTCGGGCTTGATAAAGCCCATGATGTGGCTGAGCGTCACCGATTTGCCGACGCCACTGCGACCAATGATCGCCAGCGTCTGCCCCGGATCTACGTAGAAACTGACGTCGATCAAAACCGGATGGTCGAAACTCTTGCTGACGTCGCGGAATTCTACGTAGTGCGGATATCCCTCAGTTGGCATACGTTCCATTCTTCGGGCGTATTGACGTTCCAAATCACGCGATCGGCTTCGATCGTAACGGTACTGAGTTGATTGAGAAATTTAAATAATTGCAACTGACCCGCATCGAGAGCCTCGCGCACTTTGGTCAAGCAGCTACTTCTGTATACCGCGCATAGTGGATGCACAGTACCGTCGACCTCCCGAGCCACGACGCATTCAGCCCCGCTCGCGTCAGCCTCGTGCAGCAAGCGGGCCAACAATGTGCTCTCCAGGCCAGGCATGTCGCAGGCAACGACCAGATTCAGCTCGCCTCGTTGACTTTGGAGTGCAGCCTCGAGCCCGGCCAAAGGCCCCAAGCCCGGACGCAAATCCGGCAAGCAATCGAATCCCAGATGCGAATAGCGCCGCGGATCACCGACGAGAGCCACATTACCGGCGGCGGATGCTACCCCGCTCGCTACTTCCTCGACCAGCGAACTGGAATGCCATGGCAGAAGAGCCTTATCCCGGCGCATGCGCAAGCTACGGCCGCCCACCAGCACGAACCCGGCCATGCGCATGCCCAAATAGTAGCACCGGGAAGGCCGTTTTCCGGTTATAATGCGAACAAACAAACTCTGTCTGTTTGTAAGTGCGCAGCCGCTGAGTCGATTTCATGTTCCGCCTTCCCCATCGAATCGTTGCCTGCGCTATCGCCTTGACCCTGCTCTGCTCCGGTAATCTGCTCGCCCAGGTCCAATCTCGTGTCGAAGCCGTGCGTTATTGGTCTTTCGGGGATGTGACGCGCATCGCTGTTCAGACGGAAGGTGATTACACCTTAGCCTCGGACCAGATCGATAACCCGCATCGGGTCTATTTCGACCTGAACGGGCTGCGGCCGCCCGCTACGATGCATCGCGGAATGCAAACCATCCTCGTGCGGGATCGTTTGGTGCGGCAGATTCGAATCGCCGAAGTGAGTCCTGGGAGAACGCGGATTGTCTTCGACCTTGAGGGTGCCGTTGAGGTGAATTCGTCGCAGTTGGTGAATCCAGACCGCCTCATGATCGAGATCCGGCCGAAGGGGACGAGCATTCCCGCTTTGGCGCTCGTGCATAGCGTCACCGGATCTCAACGTGTCGACTTGTCTTCGAGCTTAAACACGACGGCGGCCGATATCGCGGCACTCCCGGCGGCAGGAAAAATTTCGGATTCGGAAAGCTCGGAGGAAACGCAGCCGCTCGAGGCCACTGTTCCCCCCCAAGGCCCATCCCCGCGCGTCACAACAATTCAGCGACCCGATGGTCTGATTGTGCAAAAGACGTACCCAGCTCTGAGCACGACCTTGCCGCCGAGGACTACAAGCGTGGCCAGCGTCTCGCCAACGCCGGCGCCACGGCCTGCCATTCTTCCGGCGGCAAGCAAGGCGACCATCCCCGGGACTAGTCCCACAAGCAAAGTTGTCGGGGTAGCGGCGGCCGCCAAGCGTGACAGCAGCGGCGATCGTTCCTTAGTCCGCGTCTTCGGATTGAAACTTGGCAAAGTCGTTATCGATCCGGGGCACGGCGGCCATGACACAGGAACTATCGGCCCCAATGGATTGATGGAGAAAGATCTGGTGTTGGATGTGGCGCTCCGGTTGGGCAAATTAGTCTCCCAGCAATTGGGTGCGCAAGTCGTCTATACTCGTTCCGATGACACGTTCGTACCGCTCGAAGAGCGAACACGTATGGCGAACGAAGAGAAGGCCGACCTGTTCATCTCCATTCACGCGAACTCGTCGCCGGAGCCAAGCGCAACCGGGGTCGAGACCTACTTCTTCAACCTCACTTCGGATAAGAGCGGCTTAGATCTGGCTACGCGCGAAAACGCGACGTCGGCCAGCTCGATTTCCGATCTCAACGACTTGCTTCACCGAGCCGTTTTGCAAACGAAGTTAGAGGAATCTCGTGAATTCGCGCAGCGAGTGCAGGCTTCGCTCTGGGTGAGTTCCGTGAAAATGAACAGCCGTTCGCGAGATCGCGGCGTACGGCAGGCGCCCTTCGTTGTTTTGATCGGGGCAACCATGCCGTCGATTCTGGCCGAGATCGGTTTCGTTTCGAATCCTCACGACGAGAGATTATTGCAGCGCTCAGATCAGCGGCAAAAGTTGGCGGAGGCTTTGTTCAAGGGAGTTTCGCAGTATGCGAGTTCTCTCAGCCACGTTCAAATGGCGCGCACGGCCGGGCAGTAGCCCTGCTAGCCTGAACGCTCGCGGCTAATCCCTCGTTTGCTGCGTTTGATGAAATTCACTAAATGTTGCGTGTGCTCGGATGGCACTTCGGCCTGAATGCGAACGAGCGCTTCGTCCAGCTTCAACCCCGTTCGATACAGGAGTCTGTAGGCCTGTTTCAGCAACCCGATTTCATGCGGCTTCAAACCAGCGCGCCGTAATCCGACAAGGTTCAGACCTTCCGGCTCTACATCGAAACCGGAGTACAGGAAGTAAGGCGGCACATCGCGATTCACTCGCGTATTCCCGCCAACCATCGCCAGACGGCCGATTTTCGAATACTGATGAACAACGACTCCGCCGGAGATGAAGGCTTGGTCTTCAATTTCGACATAACCGGCTATCAATGCGCAACTCGCCACGACAATGTTGTCACTCAGAACGCAGTTGTGCGCGATGTGCCCTGAAGTCATGATGTAGTTTTCACTGCCGATGCGCGTTTCCGATTCTGGCTGCGTGCCGCGAGAAATCGTGTAGTGCTCGCGTACCTTGTTCCGATTGCCGATCACCAGGTAACTGCGCTCGCCCGTAAACGCTCTATCGAGCGGATCGGTGCCGAGCACGGTACCAGCCGAGATCTCGTTCTCATCGCCGATCGTGGTCCAGCGTTTCACGTAAACATAGGGTTCCAACCGACAGCGTACCCCGATGACGACGTCCTGTTCAATGACGCAGAACTCACCGATGCGTGTCCCTTCGCCCACCACTGCCTCAGGATCCACACGCGCGGTGGGCGCAACCTGGGCTGATCGATCAATCGCCATACATGTTAAGTATGTGAGATGCCAGCTCTAACCGTCAGGCAACTCGCCGAAATCTGCAATGGACAGGTGGAAGGCGACAGCCAACGCCTGATCAGCGGCGCAAACACGCTGGAGAATGCGAGAGAAGCGGATCTGGCGTTTGCCGCCAGCCGAAAGGGGCTAGACGCAGCACGATCCTCTCGAGCGGGTTGCTTATTGGTAACGCCGCAGTTTGCCCACACTGGTTCCTGGTCTCTCATTCGAGTGCCGGATCCTCGCATTGCGTTTGCTCGTGCCCTCGCTTCTCTCTATCCGGCACGCAGCCCTGTGCCGGCGGTGCATTCGACTGCCCTCATCGCGACGACCGCACAGATTGGAAGCGATTGCTTCGTGGGAGCATACGCGAGCATAGGCGAGCACACGACTATCGATAGCGGCTGCCATATCGGAAACGGATGCGCGATCGGGGAGCGCGTTTCGATCGGCAAAGATACCGTCTTGTACGCAAACACGACCATCTATAACGACGTGCGCGTGGGTGCGCGCGTCATTCTGCACTCCGGTTGTGTGATCGGAGCGGACGGCTTTGGGTTCACGTTAATGGACGGTCATTACGAAAAGTTCCCCCAGGTGGGAACGGTCGAGATCGGCGACGACGTTGAAATGGGCGCAAACTGCTGTGTCGACCGCGCCGCACTGGGCGTAACCCGGATCGGCCGGGGAACGAAACTCGACAATCTCGTCCATGTCGCGCACAACTGTGAGATCGGCAGCCATGTCGTCGTGGCGGCGCAGACTGGATTCTCCGGCAGTGTCGTGGTCGGCGACTACGCC
>JAVKSW010000002.1:0-2448 GCA_039583505.1 Bryobacteraceae bacterium
ACCGTTACTGCTGTGCTTTTAATGCTTTCCATTTCTCGAATACAGCGTGCGCCTCGTCGGTTTTCCCCGCGAGCATCAGGGTTTGTCCCAAAAGATAGGTGGCCGATAAGTTCCGCGGGTCCAGCTTGAGGGCGCTCCTGAGAATGCCCTCCGCGTTCGAGTAATTGCCGGTTTTGAAATAGCACTTGCCCAGTAGAATGTAGGGCCCGCTGAAATCCGGATTAAGCCACACGGCGCGTTGTAGATCGGCAGTTGCAAGATCCCATTGCTCCTTGCGCGAATACACGTCTCCCAGCCGGTACCATGCCATCGAGAAATTCGGATTCAGGCTAAGTTCTTTTTGGAGATCCTCTAGCGCTTCGTCTAACCGTCCCCGAAAAATCGCGATCTCGCCCAGCACAAAATGCGCTTCGGGGATCTTGGGATCCAGCGTGACCGCCTGGTTCACTTCTACCAGCGCCTCTGGCTCGTACTCCCGTTTGAGCATCATCTGCCCTGCCAGGAGGTGAGCGGCCGCCGATTCGGGCTTCAGCGCAAACAAGCGCGCAAACGCCGCTTCCGATGCAGCCTGCTGGCGCGTTTGCAGGTACGCATATCCAAGCATGTAATTCGCCTCGTTGACGTTCGTAACTTTCTCGAGCCACGGAATCGCTTTGGGCGCCTGCGAAAGCATGAAATAGCTCTGCCCGATCAGCAGCATCGATTCGCGGTACTCGATCGAGTCCGGCTTTTCAGCTTTGGCCGCATCTTCGAGGACGGCAATCGCATCAGTGTATCTCTGTTGCTTGTACAACTCGACGCCGTGCTGGTGAGCTGCATTGGGCTCGCTTGCGGAGAGCAGCAGTGCGATCAAAACGTGCAGCATATTGAAAAGTATAATGACCGTTGCTGCAGATATTGCGCACGGCCCTGGCAATCTGCTGCTGTCTAGCATCAGCGCCGCGATTGAGCACTGGACA
This sequence comes from Bryobacteraceae bacterium, assembly GCA_039583505.1. Classification (GTDB taxonomy): domain Bacteria; phylum Acidobacteriota; class Terriglobia; order Bryobacterales; family Bryobacteraceae; genus Bog-105. Next base: position 960 of record JAVKSW010000002.1, read on the forward strand.
GAATCATCCCTGCCTGCCTTGCCACCCCCGCGAAGTAGAGCGGTTCAGCAAATCGTCCATGGCACGCTCGCTAGGCGCGCCTCTCAACGAACCGCCCGGCGAATTTCGCCATACCGCATCCGGCAGCACCGTACAGGTGTTTTGGAAAAACGGAACAATGCACCATAAGGTGGAAGAGCGCGGCCTTTCTGCCGATTATCCAATTGCATACGCCATAGGGTATGGCAAAGTCGGCAGAAGTTATCTGATTGAACTGGGCGGACATTTCTTTCAATCGCCGGCCGCATATTACACGGCGCATTCGGAATGGAATGCTTCCCCGGGGTACGAATCGGACCGTGTGCTCGATTTCTCGCGCTCCATCACCGCCGATTGCCTTTCGTGCCATGCGGGCGCTGTGATGCCGGAATCTCAACAAACCACACTGTCATCGATTTCGTGCGATCGATGTCACGGCCCAGGCGAAAATCACCGCCAGCATCCATATCCAGGCACGATTGTGAATCCGGCCAAGCTCCCGGTGCGAGAACGAGACAGTATTTGCGAACAGTGCCACCTGGAGGGTGCCACGGTTGTGCTAAATCCCGACAAGTACTGGTGGGACTTTCGGCCAGGTGAAGCGCTCGAGGAAGTTGAAACACATTACGTCTATCGAACACAGCAAAATCAGCAGCTGTCCATAGCGGCCGTGAGCCAGGCCGAGCAACTCGCTCTGAGTGCGTGTCTGCGAGGGAGCGGAGGGAAACTTTGGTGCGGCACATGCCACGATCCGCACGGAGAACCGGCAAACCGCAAGGAAGAGATGAGACAGATCTGTGAATCGTGCCATCCGGCGGCTCAACTCGTCTCGACCCACAACTCGAATCAGCACGATTGCGTCGCGTGCCACATGCCGAAGCGGCAAGCGGTCGATGTTGCGCACGCCGCCATCACGGATCACCGCATAGCCAAGCGGCCGAAGAGCCTTGTGAACGCGAACGCCGGCACGTTTTTAGTTGCGTGGCACGACCCCAAAGCTGAATTTGCCCAACGCGATCTGGGTCTCGCGTTCTTCAACACAGCCAGACAGTACCGGTCAACCAACGACTTTCAGCGCGCCCTCAACTTCCTCTCGAAACTTCCGACCGCCCAAGACGACGCTGAAGTCTCTGCGGCCAAGGGCTACATCCTCCTGGGCAGCGGCAAAACGCGGGATGCGCTGGAATGCTTCGAACGTTGCGTCCGGGCAAGTCCTAAAAGTGCGGAGTTTTGGCTGGATCTGGGGGTGGCGGAGGACGCTTCCGGAAATGTCCCCGCCGCGATCGACTCCTTCCGGCGCAGCATTGAGAACGCTCCCTATGACTACCGCCCCTATAAGGCCCTGGCAAGCCTGTACGAGCGCGCCAACCAGCGCGAACAAAACCAATCTGTTGTGAACGAATTCCTGAAGCTTGTTCCCCAGAGCATCCTAATGCGTCTGCCCTAAAGTGATTTCGAAGCTAATATGGAA
>JAVKSW010000002.1:2548-22083 GCA_039583505.1 Bryobacteraceae bacterium
TGAACGAATTCCTGAAGCTTGTTCCCCAGAGCATCCTAATGCGTCTGCCCTAAAGTGATTTCGAAGCTAATATGGAAGCCGATCTCGAATTGCTGAACATGGGTGGGTCTGTCGCCACGTATGCCGGGCGGGCCCTCCCGAGGCAGGCTGACTGGCGTCAATCGTCCCCTACGCTGCCCCGGGCCTACGCTGTTTGTGCGAGACGTTCAGCCGCCGGTGGAAGCGGATCGATGGAGGACCAAAAGCTCGGGCACGTTGAAGGTGTGAGCAACTACGTCTCGCATGCCGGCTGCCATCGCATTGTAGGGATCTAAAAGCGGCTGCGTGGCAGCGGTCGGTACAGTCCGGTACGGTCGCTCTCCGGCGGGCATCTCAATCAGGCGCACGAATGCTTCCACCACGTCGTCGGGACTGGGGGTTTCGGGCGCACCCCTTGCGGCGTCAAAAACACTTTTGATCCGCGCAGCGAATTGCGCTGCGGCGCCGTAATCCGCTACCCGATCCTGGTCCGCAGGGGCGATAAACTTCTCTAAGATAGGCGTTCGATGTATGCCCGGTTCCACCACAACCGAGTCGATGCCGAATGGACTAAGTTCGAAGCGGTAGCCGTCGGCCAGCGCTTCCAGCGCGAACTTACTGGCGCAGTACACCGCCATGCAGGGGAGCACCACACGCCCAGCCGCGGAGCTCACGTGAATCAATAATCCACTGCGTTGACGACGCATCGCGGGCAGCACCGCGCGATTAACACGGACGGCGCCAAAGAGGTTAACGTCGAACAACTCTTGGAATTGCTCCATCGTGTACGCTTCGGTTACACCCAGTGCGCCGATCCCCGCATTGTTGATCACTACGTCAATACGTCCGGCGCGTTCGAGGACCTGCTGGACCGCTTGGTTTACTGAACTATCCTGAGTGACATCCAGATCCAGAACCTGAAGCGCGCTGCGTTCGCGGCTGGCCAGCGAGTGCAAAGTCTCGCGGTTAGATCTGTTCCGGCCCAAGGAGTCGCGCATACTGGCGAAAACAATGTACCCACGGCGAGCGAGAGTCTCCGCCGCCGCTCGCCCGAAACCTGTGCTCGCGCCCGTGATCAAAACGACAGTGTTCATCGATTTCTCCCCGTCCGCCTTAGAATAGCGAAATAGCAGCTGCTTGAGATCTTAATTCCCGAACCTTGTGCCGAGATGGGGCAAGATGGTGATGAGCGCTCAGCGATATCTTAGAAACCGCAAAGGCGTTCTGCATCCGAAGACGACGGATACCGGGGATTTCAACATGAGCAAAGTTAAGGTCGGTGCGTTTTCAGTTTCATTGGATGGCTTTGGTGCCGGGCCTCGGCAGGACCGCGAAAACCCACTCGGGGTTCGCGGATTTGAGCTGCATGCGTGGTTTCAGAAGACCGCGGTCTTTCACGACATGCACCACTTAGGCGATGGCAGGCAGGGCGTGGACAATGATTTTGCCGCCCAATCTTTTAAGAATGTCGGCGCCTGGATTTTAGGGCGCAACATGTTCGGGCCGGTCCGCGGCCCCTGGAAAGACGATACCTGGAAAGGCTGGTGGGGAGATGAGCCACCGTATCACGTGCCTGTGTTTGTCCTCACGCGCTATGCGCGCGCGCCACTACCGATGAAGGGCGGCACGACGTTTTATTTCGTAACCGACGGAGCCGAGTCCGCTTTGAAGCAAGCCAAAGATGCGGCAAACGGCCAAGATGTCCGTATCGGCGGTGGCGTTTCGACGATTCGTCAATACTTGACGGCGGCGCAAATCGACGAAATGCATCTGGCGTTTTCATCCGTTCTGCTGGGCGAAGGAGAGAATCTTTTCGCCGGCATGCATTTACCAAAGCTAGGCTTCACGCCCGTCCAAACCACCTCAGGCGAAGAGGCGACTCACGTTATATTGAAGCGGAGCTAACACATTCGGCTACGGCGGAACGGAACGGCTAGCGGTAGCGGCTCGGGCAGGTTAGATTCCTTGCAAGGCTCGAGCGAGGGCAGCACGCGCCGGACGGATGACGTCGACCACAGGGCCGCCGCTGTACAGTGCTTTCGGCGGCCGCTCCCGCCAGGTTGCACCTGCCGGAAACACCGCAATGTAGTCCCAGGTTACGGTCCGACGATCATGCTCCCCCATGGAACGGGAAATCAATCGGCCCTTATCCCAGAACTGCGAGGCACGGGAGTCGGAAATCCGTCTCAAAGCGGCTGTCGATGGCGAAGCCCAGTCAGTGGGCAGGACGGGCTCCCAGACGACAAAGGCGCGTACCGGCTTCCCCGCAAACCCGCGCAAAATTTTCTCGGCTGCAGAGGCCCCCTGCAGACATACCGTTCAAGTGGGCGACAAAAGCACAAGTACTCGCACGTCCTCGTTTGCGGCATTGAACGCATCTTTGATCCGAAACACATTTCCGGTGGTAAGTCTTTGAAGCGGCGGCTGACCAGGAGGCGCTTGACTGCCCCCATAGAAGTAGAGCAGCGCTCCGATGAGCGCTGCCGTCAGAACCGCGGACACAGCGTATTTGCGATTCATCGAATCACCGGGCCAGCAGACTCGCCGACGCGTTCGCCATCACCTGGGGAAAGAAGATTGAGAGGACCACGAACACCGCAGCTACCCACAGCAGCACCGAGGCGATCGCGTTCGTCCGGCGCCGGCACTTTTTCGCCCGCCAGGCTTGATAGAAGCCATAAACGATGAACAGGACGGAAGCCCCCAGCAAGTACGGTCTTGCGGCGGAAAGAAACGTCGAGCTGCCGGCGAATCCCGCGGCGAGTAGAAAGGGCAAAATCGGCAGGCAACAACTGGATGCGGCGAGGACGCTGCCTATCGCTCCGATGCCGGCAAGCGCGGTGCGAGCACTGCCGTAGCGGGCATTTTCCGTAGTACTGCTGTTGGTTTGCTGACGCACTGTCATAGCTCCCGCGCTTCTTTGATGGCGGTTCGAATCATCTCCTCGGAGGGCAGCCCGGCCGCGTATCGCCGACAAGCGAAGCCCGTCTCTTCGACATTGCGAGAATCGGCCTCAATGTCGAGTCCGTTAACGCGAATCGTCGGCGATCCAAAAAACTTCAGCGCCTTTGCGGCCGATTCGTCCTTTACTTCTATCCGATCTATGTCGGCCGGCAAGCCTTCCTGCTGGAGAACCGTTTTGAGCCGGTCTACGGCGGGTACGTAGTTAGGGCAACCCTCGAAATACAGAACTTCAATTCTCATCGGAACCTCGATCGGCGATTTCTTCGAGCACCGGGCAGCGGCGCTTGTGCGAATCCCCGGATGCCCTCAGCTTGCGTTCGCATTTTCGAAGCTTTTTTGCCAACTGCTCTTCGAGAGTGCCAAGCTCCTGGATTCTGCCGCGAATCGTGGTAATTTTTGCCCGCAACAAGTCACGGACGTGGGTACAGACCTCGCCTTCGTCACGTTGGAGCACCAGCAGCTCACGGATTTCGGGAAGAGAAAATCCCAGCCGCTGCGCGCGCCGAATGAACTGAATCCGCTGAATGTCTTGCGTGTCGAACAGGCGAAAGCCGCCTTCGGTTCGCGGTAGGTGCTCCAGGAGTCGTTGCTTTTCGTAGAACCTGATTGCGTCGACGCTCAGGCCGGTTTGTTCGGACACTCGGCCAATTTGAATCCCGCTCTTCAGCATGTGCTTTTAAGATACATTCTGGAGTCGACTCCAGAGTCAAGAGGGTCCCGCATCCAGCATTCCCAGTGATTCGGGCCGCCGTTGCCCATCGCCGTGGCTGCCCGTCCCGCTCGCCACCAACTAGTACTTTACAATGCAAAGTAAATGCGCGATAATTGACGTGTGCTGTCGCATATGGCCGCCTTATTGCTTTGGGCCGAGCATCGCCTACACCGCTCCGGCCGCTGTTCCTTCAATAGCTTCTACCGGGAAGCCTTAGTACGGTTGAGGCCGCTGCTCTACGGGAATGTGCAGCCTTGGGCGGCCGTACGCAGGTCTGATGAAAAAGATTTCGATCGACGAAGCATACGAGTTCGCTGGTGACAGGTCAGTAGCTTTGCGAGAATGGTTGCGCGATGCTCGCCGTTTTGGTGCTGCTGATGACACAAGCAGGCACGGCGCCGATCCAAGCGTCTGTCGATCAGGCGTGGACAGTTCTGAAGGACGGCATCGACAGCAAGAGTTCGGACCGGCGGGCGAAGGCAGTGCACGCTTTAGGTCTTTTGACGGGCAATGCGAAAGCCGAAGAATGGGCGGAGAAAGCGCTTGAGGACACGAGTCCGGACGTTCGAGCAGAGGCCGCCGACGCGTTAGGCGAGATGGCATGGGGCGGCGCGAAGCCTAAGCTTAGAGCGGCGCTCAATGACGCCGATATCAAGGTGGTGATAGCCGCCGCCAATGCGCTATATACGCTGAAAGATCCGGCGGCGTACGAAGTGTATTACGCACTGCTCACGGGAGAACGCAAGAGCAGCGCCAGCTTACTGCAGTCGCAGTTGAACACGCTGAAAAACCGGAAAGACATGGAGAAACTGGCGTTCGAAACGGGCATCGGATTCGTTCCGTTCGGCGGTATGGGATACGAGGCATGGAAAAGAGTGACGCAGGACGACACCTCGCCAGTGCGAGCAGCGGCTGCGGAGAAACTGGCCAACGATCCCGACGCAAAGACGGGAGAAGCGCTGGGGAACGCGTGCTCCGACAAGCACTGGCAGGTGCGAGCAGCTTCGGCGAATGCGATCGCCAGACGCGGCGATCCACGCCTGCTTCCCGACGTGGTCTCGCTACTGTACGACGATAACGATACCGTCAGGAGCGAGGCGGCAGGCGCGGTGATCCGCCTGTCAACACGTCCGCGAGCCCATCGAAAGAGAGAGCGGAAGTAAGCTGCTGGTTACTATCGAGTGCTGCTCAGCAGCTTGCCTCTAAACGGGATTGCGAACGCGAGCAAGCCGATCGCGACCAGCGCAGTGGATGCAGGTTCCGGGGCGGACGCTGTGGTCACCTGGACGATCATGTCGTTGTAATCGCCATCTGGGATTCCAAACCCGTCCTCTACACCAACATAGAGGCTGCTTCCGCCGTCGAAAATTGAAAAATGCTGGAAAGCTAACGGCGTTGTGCCATTACTCGCCTGGTCCTGCGTACTGTCCATGTAAAACCAGTAACGGGTTTCGTTGCTCGATCCTTGCCCCTGCACATTTTCGAGGTAAAAGCCATAGGAGGTGTTTGGGCCGACCATGAACGTACTGCTCGTCGGGATGGAGTTGCCGGCATTCAGCAAAGGCGTAGCGCCGGTCACCATGTGCGTGGTTGGATCGACGGTGTAGTAGCCGAAGTAGTCGATACCAGAGCCGGGACTCGTTTGACTTGTGAACACACCGTTGAGCGAGACGGTCACGGTACTCCCACCTGTGGTGAACCACATGTTGTCGATGGCCGAATTTCCGTTCGCGAAGAAGTTAAGGTTGCCGGGCGGGTTTGCCATGTTACAACCACCGCCGCCGACCAAGCACCAGCCTATGTTGTTGGTTGCGCCATCCCCGGATTTCACATTCCAGTAGGGGCCGCCATATGTAACATTGTTAGATCCGTCTACGAGCGTGCCTGATTTTTGCCAGGGCGTCCAACCACCGAAGGCTCCGTTGAGAGTGTCGGCATTAGCTGAAATAGCGACTGCTGTAAACAGCGCCACGGCCGCGAGAGACGAAAACCGCAATTTCGCCATTTCCTCTGTTTCCCTCCGAAAACGACAAATAGTCACCTGATAGACAGGGATAGTACGGGTCTTAGTACAGGAAAGTTGATCAGAGTACTCCTGGACGAATAAAATGCGAAAACAAAGGACCATTCTGAAAACAAAGGAGCATTCTGGAGGGTACGTATGAATGAAACCGGCGACCGGGTAGATGCCAGGCCGGCGCAACGACCCGAGAGCGTAACCATCGCGGGCCGCTTCATCGCGTTGACTCCGCTGAACGCAGCAGCTCACGGACACTCGCTTTGGGAGGCGTCGGGCGCACCAGGGAACGAGCAATTGTGGCGCTACCTCTTCGATGGTCCGTTCGCGGAATATGGTGAGTTCTACGCCGCACTCGAAAAGAAGGCTGCCTCCCAGGACCCGCTGTTTTTCGCGGTTCTTGACGGCGCGTCGGGCCGGGCAGTGGGACATGCGGCCTTCTTGCGAATAGAACCCGCGCATCGCTGTATCGAGGTGGGGAGCATCCTCTATACTCCGGCGCTGCAACGGACGCGGGGCGCCACGGAAGCGATGTACCTGATGGCGCGGTATGTGTTCGAAGAGCTCAGGTACAGGCGTTACGAATGGAAGTGCGACGCGCTGAACGAGCCTTCCCGGCGTGCGGCAGAACGATTCGGTTTTGCCTTCGAGGGAATCTTCCGCCAGCACATGATCGTGAAGGGCCGCAATCGAGACACGGCGTGGTTCTCAATGCTGGACCAGGAATGGCCGGATCGCAAGAGTGCATTCGAGCGATGGTTGGATGCTCGAAATTTCGACGCAGACGGCAGACAGATCACTTCCCTTCGAGCGCTCAGCGCGAAAGACCCAGGTCGTGACGCCTGAGTCGCGCTAAATACAAGTAAGCTTCGAGGACGATGCGGAGCAGCGCGAAGACAATTAAGGGCGGCAGGAGGCAAAGGATGGCCATGAACTCAAAGGCATCGCGCATCCGGCGGCCCGCAAAGAGCTGGTATGCATTAGCGTGCGTCGGCGCTAGCGCTTTGCGCATTAGGGTTACATAGACGTTGCGATCCGTGCGGCAATCCGCGGCGGTAACGGCAGGCTGCTGCAAGCAGACCTTGTATGTTTCATCGGCTTCGCGAAGCACGTCGCGGAGGTCTCGATCGCGAGCGGTGAACGGCCAGTACAGGCACCACCCGATCCATAGGGCAGTGACGACAGCAAAACAAACGTTCAGGGCCGTTCGGTACTTCAAAAGAAGAAGGGCGCGAGCAACCGGGAAAATCTCAGGCGCGGGGAAGCGGCGGACGTGCCGGTGGCTTATGATTAGCAAATCATGTCTGACGCGAAGCCGGCGAAATGGCGGGTCTGGACCTGGATGGCGGTGGGTGGGGCTGGAGCGCTGGCTTGCGCGGCGGTGCTCGCGTCGCGGCTCCAGGGACAAGAGACCCAGGCGAACACGGGCGAAAATTCGGCACATTACGAACTCACTTCGCCGCTAGGGAGAAAGTTCGACTCTCTGCCGGATGAGAAGAGAGTCGTGGCCTTGGCACAGAGAAAGCTGGCGACCGACCCGAAGAATGGGAAGTTGCTTCTGAAAGTTGCTCAGGCGCAGGCGGCAGTCTGGCAATATCGGGAAGCAGTCGACACCTGCACAAACGCGCTCGCGGCGATCGGAGACAACGCGGATTTGTACTTGGAGCGCGGCCATCGGGAACTGGCGCTCCGCGAGTTTACGAAGGCGCGGAGCGATACGAATCGCGCGGTCACGCTGGATCCGAAAAAGCTGGATGGCTACTACCATTTGGGGCTCGCTCACTATTTTCTGGGCGAGTTCGCGGAATCGGCGGAGGCGTTCCGGCATGCGGTGGACCTGGCTCCAGATGAAGACAGCCGAATCAATTCGACCAACTGGCTTTATGCCTCGCTCCGGCGCGCGAATCAACCGGAAGAAGCGGCGCGAGCGCTGGCAAAAATCACACCGGACATAAAGGCTGCCGGGCATTCACAGTTTTATCTGCACCTGGTGCGTTTTTTTCAGGGCGCGATACCGGAGAGCGAGGCAGTGCCGGCCGAGCCGGAGGCGGGCGAGACGAATCTGGAACCGGAGTTGCAGTTCGATACGGTCGGATACGGAGTGGGCAACTGGTATCTCTACAATGGAAAGCCGGCGAAGGCGCGGGACTACTTCGAGCGCGTAGTAAAAGGGCGGGTTTGGATTACGTGGGGCTTTATCGGCTCGGAGACCGAGCTAGTTAGAAGCACGCGCTGAGCGCAAAGTCGAACCGCTTCACCAGCGCTGGTGAACCAGCGACGCGATTTTGTCCTTGTAGATTGCCTCTATCGCCTGCATCGTCTGCGGTAAGAGCGGAGGCAGGTCCGAAGCGCGACAGTTATCGGCAACCTGCTGGGGTCTCTTTCCACCTGGAATGGCGCAGGTGACGGCATCGAACATGAGTATCCAACGCAGCGCGAACTGCGCCATACTAATGCCGTCAGGGACCAGGCGACGGAGCTCCTCGACCGCATCGAGCGCCACGTCGAAATCGACGCCGGAAAATGTCTCGCCGACATCGAAGGCTTCCCCGTGGCGATTGAAGCTGCGATGATCCTGGCGGTCGAATTGCGTGTTGCGATTGAATTTTCCAGTCAACAGACCACTGGCAAGGGGCACGCGACAGAGCACACCGACGTTTCGCTTTTTCGTTTGTTCGAATAGCACACTCGCCGGCCGTAAGCGGAAGCAGTTGAAGATCACTTGAACGGTTTGCACGTTCGGATACTCGATAGCTTTCAGAGCTTCTTCCACGCGCTCGACGCTCACTCCGTAACGGCGAATCTTGCCTGCATCGACAAAGCCGTCGAGAATCGCGAATATTTCCGGCTGGTAGTAGAGGTCAGTGGGCGGGCAGTGAAGTTGGAGAAGATCCAGACAATCGGTGGACAGGTGTCGCAGGCTGTCTTCCACCCACAACGTAAGGTTCTCACGAGTATAGCCCGCAACAGTTTGCGCGGGAAGACGGCGTCCGGCCTTAGTCGCAACGATGACCTCTTCGCGTCGCTCACGCTTCAGTTGCGCGATGAGACGCTCGCTTCGCCCCATGCCGTATACGTCGGCAGTATCAATGAAGTTCACGCCGGAATCGACAGCCTGGTGCAGCGCCGCCATCGATTCGCGATCGTCGACTTCTCCCCAGGAACCGCCAATGGCCCACGCGCCGAAGCTGATTTCGGATATCCGCCAGCCGGTTCCACCTAAGGGGCGATAGTGCATGTCTTATTGCGTCTGGCCCAACGTGGTGGCGACTAGATCGCCCAATTGCTGGGCTGTGAACTGGTTGCCTTCGATGTTGGCGACGAGCTTGCCTTCGCGATCGAGGACAACGGTGTGAAGTGAATGCGTTAGGATGCCTTCATCGGGCCAGAAGTTCATGCCGAACATCCCACAAACTCGTTTGACGTCTTCCAGAGATCCAGTGAGAAAGTGCCAGCCTTGCAAATCTGCTTTCCAAATAACAGCGTACTTGGCGAGAACTTCCGGCCGATCGTGTTGCGGATCGAAACTGATGCTCAGCAGGATTAGATCGCGGCCCATCTCGTTCGCGAAACGCTTCTGCAGCTGTCCAAAATTATTGGTGAGTCGAAAACAGTAATTCGGCAACGGGCAGCGGGTATAAATGAAGGTCGTAGCGATAACCTTGCCCTTGAATTCGGACAGAGCGACGCGGCGGTTGTCCTGATCGATCAATTGAAAATCCGGCACGGCCTGTCCAACGACCAATGGCGGCGCATCTTGCCCCATCGCGGACTGTAAAAGCTTCAGACTGCGGGCGGAAACAGGATCGCGTTCGCCGCTTTCGAAAGCGCGCACATGGATGTCGGAGGCATACGCGGAATCCTGATCGACCACCAGCCGGAATTCAATCTTCATGCCTGGTTCCAGGTGCTTGAGCTGCTTGGAATCGCGCACGTCGTAGGGCATGACCATGGCATCCATATAACCGGGAATGCGGTCACCAGAGACGAGCATCGTGTGATGCGGAATGTCGATCTTCAACACCAAACCGGTCGCCTGATACTGTTGTGCGGCACAGGCTGGGAGCGCGCCCAGAAAAGCGATCCAGAGTGCGTACTTCATGGCCGCTCGTGAAACGCTGCCTTTGTGGTCGCAGAGGCCGCCGTCAATCCGGAATTTCGTCTGCCTCCCAATGTAAAAGTCCGCCGGTTCAGCTTCGTGTATGCTGTTGCAAACTCTTTGATCTCGAGAAACTGATTGTTCTTAACGTTCGAAAAAACCTGCCGGGTATTCGATGCCGGCCACCAGATCTCGATCTTCTCAATACGCGCGGATTTGCCCAGGCCGATGTGCTGTTCGAGAGGCGATGCGCCGAATGACCCGCCACTGCCAACGGTTCGATAGATGGCGCGGTGCTCGCGTTGCCCGTTTTCGACGGTCACCGTGATGCGCGCGCCGATGGCGGAGCGGTTCGATTTCACTCCGACCAGATGCAAGGTGATCCAGTCGTTTGCATTGCCCGGATTTTCGAAAAGCCGCGCGTTGTGGCGATCGCCGGGCGTGGCGCCGCCCATCACCACGAAGATGTCTTCATTCCCGTTATTCGCGAAATCGGCAAACGCAACACCGTGTCCTTTGGTCATGGCGCCGGTGCCGGATGAGGCGCTAACATCCACGAACGACTTCCCTTCCCGGTTGTGCAACAAGACGTTGGGAATCAGGGACGCGTAGGAGGGATTGCCGTTTCCCAGATAGACATCAAGGTACCCATCGTTATCTATGTCCCCAAAGTTAGAACCCATCGTCATGAATACACGATCGAGGCCGACATCCGCGGTTACGTCTTTGAAGGTTCCATTGCCGAGATTTTTGTAGAGCTTGAGAGTTTCGGCATTGTGCGGCAGTCCTACGTAGCTGAGAGCTGTTTCTTCAGTCGAGTTGGCGTAGCTGTTGACAAACAGGTCGGGCCATCCGTCGTTGTCGTAATCGAAGAACCATGCCGCAAAGCTCATCCACGGCGCTTGGACGCCAGCCTTGGCGCCGACCTCGGTAAATGTCCTGTCGCCATTGTTGTGATAAAGAAAATTCTCACCATTGAGATTCGAGACGTAAAAATCAGGATAGCCGTCGTTGTCATAGTCGGCCGCCACAACGGCTTTACTGAAGGCGACGCGATCGATGCCGGCCGCGTGCGAGATGTCTTCAAAGGTTCCGTCGCCTCTATTCAAGAAGAGCTGGGAGGGCGAATACTCATTGCCGATGAACAGGTCGAGCTTGCCGTCATTATCGATGTCGGTCCAAACGGCGGTCTGGGTCGAGGTGGGCACTTTCCCGAGCCCGCTTTGCTGAGTAACATCGGTAAACGTGCCATCGCAGTTGTTGCGGAGAAGCGAGAGCCGCCTCGGGAAGTCCCAGGCTCCGCGAAGAACCAGGATATCGACGCAGCCGTCATTGTTGTAATCCGCCTGAATGAGATTCAGGCCGCCTAACTGATCCGAGAGTTTGGCGCGCGCAGTTCTGTCGCTGAAAGTACCGTCTCCGTTGTTGTGAAAGAACTTCATTGGCGTGCAGTCGTCGAGATCGGAAGTGACGACGTCGAGCAGACCATCATTATCGAAATCATCGACGATCGCTCCGCCCGCCATCCCAAAGATGTTGAGGCCGGCTGCGGGAGCAACGTCGACGAAGCGTCCAATGTTTTCTTTCGATTTGAAAGCGTCGGGAGGGATGAGGTACTGGCGTGGAACTTTGTCCGGATACCAGCCTGCCGTCATATAAGAGACATTGAGCAGCCATTGCAGTTCGTAGTTGCCGGCATCGCGGGCAAGACTCTTGGTGAAGTAGGCGATCGCCTTTTCGGCGTCGTCGACGTTCGGGTGCGCTCCGGCGGGATGGGCGGGAAACAGCCAAGTGTCATCGATACCGATGCCGGGAGGTGCGGGGCGATCCGCGCGCGAAGCTCGATGGAGATAGCCCACGGCTAATGCCTCTTCCAAAATTGTGCCGAGGCTCAATGAATAGGTGGTCGCGATCCGATCGGCGGCCTCCCACTGCGCGATGGCCTGGTCCATCTGGCCCTGGTAAGCCCACAACTGGCCGAGCGTGAAGCGCACGTATGCCGTCTTGTCGGGATTCATGTCCCCGCCGGCCAAAGCCTCCTGCATTTTTGAAATGCCAGTTCGCGTTCCCTGCTCGCGGACTTCGCACACCTGGCGCAAGTCCATTTCCCAGCTATCCGTTTTCGGCTTGGTCGCGAGAATCGCGGCGAGCGCTTGTCCATATCCGGATATGTCGGCGGTGAGGCGCACACTGCCGGGGCCGGCCAGCGGAAGGATGCGCGTAGGATTCGCACTGCCCGGTTCCGCTCCCACAGCATCTTTCAGCACCTTGAGGATGGCGTATCCCGCGGGAATCCTGACGATGGCTGTCAACTCGCCTGCCGCAACGCCTTTCAGCGCATCCCGCAGCTCGACGCGCAAGCTCGAGGGATCTACTGCGCCGACGTAGCCGCCTTGATTCGCGGTCGGATCTATCGACGCTTGCCGGGCGACAGTGGCAAAATCCTCACCCTTTTGTAAGCGGTTGAGAATAGCTTGCGCCTGTTCGGCCGACGGCACGACGATGATTCGCAATGGAAGGACCTGCGGCGCTTGACTGCGAGCGGTTCGCGGCAGAAAGAAGATACACAGCAAAGCAGCGGCGACAACCGCGCACAGCGGCCATGAAGATCTACCGACGAGCCGCATCATGTCTTCACGAGCAGGGTTTTCACCGACAGGGATTAATCCCCATTGTCACACCCGTGCTCTGAGCGGACATTTGCATCGCTTGGAGAGACGGAAACTCCGCCCAGGTCATGGCAGGGCCGTAGATCCGTGCATATCTGGAATTTGCCGACAGGACGCCCATAGTGCTGACGCCCCGGATGATCGGCGAAGCTACCTAGAAACGCAGGTGCAAGGCGACTTGAATGATGCGCGGTCCCGACGGATTGGTGGAAGAATTGGCGCCCACGACCGAAGAGACAACACCAAAGGTGGAGGATCCGATAGTTGTATCGGGATTGGCGAAATTCGTGTGGTTGAAGACGTTGAAGGCGTCCATTCGGAGCTCCGCGTCGAATTTCTCACCAAAGAAGAAGAGATGCTTGGCGAGCGCCAGATCGGTATTGAAAAAGCTAGGTCCGGTGAATGCGTTTCTGCCCAATGAACCGTAGGTAAATTGGCCCTGAAGCGTCGGGGCGCCGCCTGACGAGGTAATAGCATCCAGCGTAAGCGCTCGCGCGTTGGAGAAATTCGCAGGATTGAAATAGTAGTTTACGGGTTGTCCATTGACGATTTGAGCGTTGTGCGGATTTAAGATGGCGACGCCGTTTCCGACTACGTCGGCTCGTACGAGGCCTGCTTGACCGTCGCCCGACGGCCCTGGATCGGTATTGCTGGTAAAGGTCCCCGCAAACACATCCAGCGGGAAACCGGTATGCCAGCTAATAATTGGATACAAGCTCCAGCCTCTGGTGAGGACCTTCGGTCCTCTTTGCCAGAGCTGATCGAACGGAAGATCCCAACCGCCGGAAAGGCTGACGATTTGACGCAGGTCAAAATCGCCCGATGCGTAAAAGGCGTTATGATCGAACGCAGGCACTTGTGAATTTCGTTCCCGGAACCCGGAGCCATTGTCTAACTCGTGGCTCCAGGTATACGCGAATGTAAAAAACGTGTTTCCAAAGAAGCGATTGCCACTCATGCGTTTGGTCAGGCTGGTCTCCAGCGCATTGTAGTTCGATTTACCGAGGTTTTGAAATTCGTATAGATAACTATAAGTGGAATTCGTTGGATCGCCAGGATCGTAAATGCGGTTGTTCGTGCCCGGAATAAAAGGGTTCGCGTCCACGAGTGCGGTCAGCTTATGCGAATCCATTCCGATGTAACCCACATCGAAAACTAGTCCCGTTCCGAGCTGTTGCTCAATAGAAAAGTTGTACTGAAATACGTAGGGTGTCCGTAGCTTCGGGTCAACGAGGTAGATAGCGCCTCCGCCGAAGGGAAGGAAGCCAGCATCAGCGAAGTTCACATTGGGGCTGGGGGGCCTGGAGGGAAACGGATTGACTACGCCGGCACTCTGAAACGGCTGAGAAAGATAACCAGGGTTTGCCGTGATTGGCCCGGAAAATGTCGGAAACCTGAAATCCGTGTAAGAAAAGAAAGGAGGCTGGCCGTTGAACTGAAGATTGTCTTCGCCTTTGAGGATGTCGTAGAAGACGCCAAATCCCCCGCGGATGCTGGTTTTGCCGTTACCAAACGGATCCCAAGCGAATCCGAAGCGCGGAGCCCAATCGTTCTTATCGGGGAAGTTGGAGCCCGTCGGCGCGCCCGCGTCGCCGGGGAAGACTAAGCCATTCGGTGCGTTCGGAAATCGGGTTGATTGCAAGCCTGGAATAAACGAGAAGCTTCGACCTTGCGTGTCGTATTTCGGTTGCGAGTACTCGTATCGCAGGCCCAAATTCAACGTAAACCGCTTCGAGACACGCCACTGGTCTTGCACATAGCCTGCGTATTGATTCGATCTTATATTCGACGGCGCCGAGGGGGATTGGAAGTACTCATCCGGCAGGCCCAGCAAGAAGTCAGCCAGATCGTAGCCAGAGCCGACGTGAGTACTGGGGCCGTAGAAGTAGAAATCTCCGTTTGTATAGAAATCGTAAGTGGTGTTGTTCTGGTAAGGGGAGAAATAGAACCCGAACTTGAAATCGTGCTTGCCCCTGGTCCACGACACGTTGTCATAGACCGTGTAGGTGTTGTTAATCAGCGTGGTCGGGCCATTGGGGTTGAAACCGGTAATGACATTTTCGCCTTGGAAATCCAGTAAAGCCGGACCGGTAGATGCATCGGGAGTGGTTCCGATGCCGAGTTGGTTGGGTCCCGGCAGCGATCTTGCCGGTAGTCCCTGAATGTTGTTATACCGCTGCGCAGTGGCTCTGAATTCGTTCAGCAGAGCCGGAGTGAAGGTGTGAGTGTAAGTGAGAGTGCCAAAGTAGCTGTTCGTTTGAGTAGTAGCAGGATACCCAGGGACGTTGTTGCCCTGCGAATTCTGAAGATAAGCGAGCGGAACGAGGAGGGGCTCCGAATGTGTTGTAAACGTGCCGCTCAGCATATCTTTACTGGTGATGTTGTAATCGAAACGGCCGAGGTATTCGTCGATGTTGTCGGAAGCCGTGCCTTCGGAGAACAGCACGCCGGTGGGCGAAACGGGCAGAAGGTTATTTTTGATGTAATTCTGCGCCACGGGGTCGATGGTTGAGGGTGCGATAATTCCTTGCGCCGCGAGTGTCGGGTTCGGCTGATAATAGGGATTCGCTTGCAGGAATGCGGCAACTGGATTTGCTCCATTCACCGAAAGTCCAGAGAAGTTTCCTTGCAACTCAGCGGGAGTGTATGCCGTAACGTCCCCGGCCTGCGCAATCGAGCTTTGCCGCTGGCCTTGGTAAGCAAAGAAGAAGAACAGCTTGTTGCGTCCGTCTACCACCTTGGGAATGTAAATGGGTCCGCCGATGGTGCCGCCGAACTGGTTGCGCTTCAAAACATTGCGGGGGACGCCCAGCTCGTTGCTAAAGAAATCGTTTGCATCGAAATCGGTGTTGCGGACGTAATCATAAGCCGTGCCATGCAGGGAATTGGTGCCGCTCTTGGTGACGACGCTGACGATACCTCCTGCATTGCGGCCGTACTCTGCGCTGTAGTTGCTTTGAAGCATGTGAA
Organism: Bryobacteraceae bacterium; assembly: GCA_039583505.1. Lineage (GTDB taxonomy): Bacteria > Acidobacteriota > Terriglobia > Bryobacterales > Bryobacteraceae > Bog-105. Next base: position 17,998 of record JAVKSW010000002.1, read on the forward strand.
ACTCGGCAATCGCATCGGGATTCGGATTCGAGACATAAGAATTGTTCAGGAGATTATTGTTATTGCCGCCGTCGAGCAAAAACGTGACCGAGTCGGTTCGGCCCCCTCCGATGCTATACCCGCCCGCCGTACTCGTGTTATCGGGATTGGTGGGCGTTGCGCCGGCCTGGGTTCCCATCAGGTTCAAAGCGTTTCGGCCATTCAGTGGAAGCTCAAAGATGGCCCGGCCGGTAACGGTAGCGCCAACGGTGGAGTTTTCCGTTTCGACGCCGGTTCCTTGAGCATTCACTTCGACTGTGTTGCTGACAGAACCCAGCTGAAGCCGCAGATCTATGCGCAAGGTCTGGTTAATGTCGAGCGCGTTGCGTCCGGTCGAAACGACCTTGCTGAACCCGGGGGCTTCCGCCGCGACCTGATAATTGCCGGGCGGCAAATCAATAATCTGGTATGAGCCGCCGTTGTCGGTTGTCGCCTGCTTACTGGCGCCCGTGGCCTCGTTAGTGGCCGTCACCTTTGCGTTGGGGACCGCACCGCCACTGGGGTCCGTGATCACACCCGCAATCTTGCCGGTCACGTCTTGTGCGACCAGGTAAACAGGGATGACAGAGAGGGCGAATGCAACAAATAGAGACCGGATCATGGACTTCCTCCCGAAGCGATACTCTCCAGTAAACCAAAAACCGAGGCCGCAGTCGATCAAAATTTGCGATCCAGTGGATAGACGAGGGCCGGCTCACTTACCGCCGAGGTAGCGACACTGGTCCGAACCACGTGTAGAGTTCATTGCCCGCTTAGCGACACTGGTCCGAACCAGACCCCTTGTAACTGGCGTTGCCAGACGGCGCCGGTTCGCGCGCGCTCGGACGGACGAGTAAATTCGTATTGATAAAGCAGAACACGCATGTACCGCGGCGGCTTTGGGAAGGGCGGCGGGTCCAGCAGGCGCGCGACGCTCGGCTCACCTGTGAGTAGACGATACATCAGATTGCCGACCCAACTGTTCTCTTGAATGTTGCCTAAGGCCGCGAACCACATTTGCCAATCGAGCCGCGGCTGGTAAGGAGCCACCAAAGGCAGTCCACGGTGTAACTCGCCTGGCTTGTACCGAAACGAATACTCCCGCCAATTGGTTTGATCGTCGGAACCTTGAATTACCAGTTCGGGCCGTGTGGTCGTCATCACCGCAAACAATCCGTACGTGTTTACGATCTCAAAAGGAGCGATCCAGCTCAGTGGCGTTCGCGCGAGCGTTCCGGCAGCGGGAACAAACATTCCGATGAGCTGAATCGCGCCGATGGCGATCAGGCCGGCAATGACAATGCTCGAGAACGGGCGTAACATGCGAAAACCCGTAAAGGGGTTCCCGGGCTTGGGCCATCGCCGCTCGAGCATGGCGCGAAGCGGGAGGAACGTGCGATCGTCGAGGGGCCACAGGCACAGCGCCAGCGCGAGCAGGTTGAAAAACGCGTAATTGCCGGTCAACAAAACCAGGACTTGCAACAGCATCAGCAGACCGACACCGACGTAGCGGAGCAGCCTCGGCCCGAACAATAGGAACGGGGCGGCCAGTTCGATGGCGAGAGTCGCTGCGGTCATTGCATCCAGGAGGCGCGGGGGAGCTCGATAGACGTAATACGCGACAGGGTTCGGCAGAGGCTGGGTCATGAAGTGAAAACGCAGCGCGTGCAGATTGCGCCAATTCGGATCGTGTGAGAGCAGCTTCACTGCGCCAGATTCGAACATGAGACGGAAGAGCAGGAATCGATACGCCCAAACCAGCCAAGGCGCACCGGCAAAGAGCGCCAGGAAACCGGATTCGAGCAGCAAGGCGTCCCATTGAAAACCCGTGAATGGCGGCCCGGCCGCCACAATCGACAGATAGAGAACCCAGCAGATGGCGGCGGAGAGACGGGAGAAAATTCCGATCGCGAGCGACAGGCCGGCGACGCAGCCCGCAATACAGCACCCGACCAGCGCGGCATTGCTGATGCCGAACCAGAACAGCGTGGGTACATCGAAGAAAGCAATTCGACCGAACTCATTTCGCATTGCAGACAAAATCTGTCCGGCCGGAGTAACGCCACCCGAGCCGAGCAAGCCAACGATTTGCGGCCAAAAGGATGCGAACGCGGCGATATAGATTAAGCCCAGCAAGCGCAGAAAAAGCGCCTCGGTCAGTTCGAATGGACCTGGTTCGCGGAGGGAGTTGAGTGCTCTAGCGGCCGTTTCGCGTAAGTTCATCCGCAGTCACGAATTTCGGTTCGATGTCCACCGGAATGTGCTTCAGACGGTCGAGCGCTTTGATTAAGCTGGGCCGTATGACACCACGCTGGTTAAGCAACTTGTTGGCGCCCGCGTAATCGCCTTGCGCTTCGATCGTGAGCAGATCATGCGTCAGGTCGCGGACAGCCTGCTTCATCCTGGTGTAATTTACTTCAAAGGTCCCATCGGCCCGCGGAACGATCGTGCCATGGTCCGTGAGGTAGTTGAACTGCAACGCCATGCCGCGGCCGTGCGCTTCGAGAATGCCGAACCGCAGTGTGCGGAAAGAAGAGGCGAGGAACGTGTTGTAGAGCTTTCGCTCATTCGCTTCGCCGCCGGGCAACACGCCTGTGTCAAAGAAATACTGCAGCATGAACAAGCCCGTCACATCCGCTTTTGCTTCCTCGATGGTGCTGTAGAGTTCCTTCAGCTCGAGACGAACAGAGGTCGTCCGGCCGTTCACTGTGATTTCATGCGGCCCAATACCGTGGCTCAGCTCGTGCGCCAGGATGTGGGTGAAAAACGAATCGAAGCTCAAATCGGCTTGTGCGCCGGCGGGTAGAACGACTCGCGAGATCGGCGCCAATGTGCTTTCAAATTTGGCATGCTGAACATTCTTCAGCATCACTTTTTTACTGCCCTTCTGCTGGATCACGCGCTCGTCATTCGGCAAATTGAAGGCTGCCGTTTGCACGCCGTGGTTGCCATCGCCGGCCGAAAGCACCTCGTTAACGACGTGGATCGGCGTAGTGGCGCCGAGTTTCGGATTCCGATACCCGGGATCGATCGGCAGATGATCTTCCACCTGCTGGAGGTGATCGGAGAAGCCTTGCAGCTTTGCGGTCTCGGCCTCGTCTTTGAGACAAATATACGCCTCGAAGGAAGCCTTGTAGCCGAAGAGCTCATCATTGTACGTTTCGTACGGCCCGATGGTTACGTCGATGGGCGCGTCGAGATCCATCCACGCCAAGTCACTCTCGTAATAGTTGTCATCCAGAAAGGCAGTCGCCCTGGTCTCGAGAAAGCGCTTAAGGGCATCGTTGCCAGTCAGGCGAGCGGCCTCGCGCAAAAGGGTCGCGGCACGCTGTAAATCGTCGTGAAATGCGCGGTAGTACGGGACAGTTTCGAGCTGTTGCGTTTGCGGATTTCGGCGGATGACCGTAAAGAAGCTCCTGGCGAGTTGCGCATCGCTCTCTGAAAGACCGCTGACCCAGCGTTCAAACTCGTCGCGGGTAAGGTTCTCAGGATAAAAATTCGCGCCCAGCGGTTTGCGTTCGGGAACACCGGGAACGAAGGCGCGGTGCTCGTCGAGATCGGACCACGGTCCTTTATATATACAGAACAGGTGCAGTCGGGCCTGGCCCAGCGGCGACGTGTCGCGCCGCAATTGTTGATAGAGATCTAAGTTGCGCGCCCAGAGCTGCTGCAGGAATAGATGGTCAATCACACGGCCGGCTTCCATCAGCTTCACGAGCGCCTGTCGATCACCATCGCTAAGATGGGCGGTATCGACCGCGAGCGGAGTAGGCGCAAACTTGGCAGCCATCTGATGAAGTCGGGCGGTGTCTGGAGACGCAGCGGCCAACGTGGATTGAGAGTTCATCAATGTAAAAAGAGTTACAGCGAGAGCGAGCCTCATCGCGAAATCTCATTTGAGCGTACCGCGGCCTTATGTGAGTGCTGCTCATATGCTATGTTGCGAAGAGAATCCCGGCCTATCGGCGCGGTAGCCAAGTGGTAAGGCAGAGGTCTGCAAAACCTTTATTCGGCGGTTCGATCCCGCCCCGCGCCTCCAAATTACTTGGATAGTAGATCTTATCGGTG
>JAVKSW010000003.1:0-21642 GCA_039583505.1 Bryobacteraceae bacterium
CAACGCTCCAGGCGAACTGATTAATATCGTAATCCGAAATGGCATGTTCATCCTTTTTCTTAATCAGAAGCCATTCGTTGCCTTTGCCGGCGTGCTTCATGTGCACGATTGCGAAGGCGCCGTTCAGTTTTGTGCCGTGCAGCTCGAATTTAAAATCGCCACGCTCGAGTTGCTCGGGAGCGGCAGCGTCGCCCAGAACGTCGAACGTTCCTTTGTCCCATAGCATGACGCTGCCGCCTCCGTAATTGCCTTGCGGAATATTGCCTTCGAATGTTCCGTAATCGAGTGGATGATCTTCCACCTTCATCGCCAACGCTTTACGAGCGGGATCTAAACTGGGGCCCTTTGGAACCGCCCAACTGACCAGCACCCCGTTTACTTCCAGGCGAAAATCGTAATGCAGACGCGTAGCGTCATGGCGCTGTACGCAGAAGAAGCCCCCACGGGCCCCCGATTTTGCGACGGACTCTTTTGGTGCCGGTTCTGGCGTCTTGTCGAAGTGCCGTTTGCGTGCGTATTCCTTCAGGCCCATAGCCTGGGGCCATTATGCCAACGTCCACCCGCCGCTCTGGCGTTTGCACTGCTAATCTGGAGTACATCCTTCCCCCCCTTTTCTTCGCATGACCTTTGCCGAGCAGCTCAAGAGTCAACTGAACATTGTTGACGTGGTGGGTCAGTACGTTCGTTTGAAGCGGCAAGGCAACGGACCTCGCCACGTCGGCATATGCCCGTTTCACTCCGAAAAAACTCCGTCGTTTGGTGTGCACAGCACGCTTCAGATCTATAAGTGTTTCGGGTGCGACGCAGGTGGTGATGTTTTTCGGTTCGTCATGGAACACGATCATCTTACGTTTCCGGAGACGCTGAAATTCCTTGCCGACCGGTACGGCATTCCCTATCCGCAACGCGAGCAGTTCAATGATCCGGAAGCGCAGCGGCGCTCGGCGGTATTCGAGATGCACGACATCGCCGCCGCGGTGTTTCAGGATAATCTGCGAGGGCCGGCTGGACGCGACGCGCGTTCTTACCTGCAATCGCGGGCCGTCTCCCGGGAGGCCATGGATGAATTCCGCTTGGGATTATCTGACGGCTCGGGACAGCAATTGGCTCAGCGTCTCCAGAAATTCGGTCCGGAACTGCTCGAGGAATCGGGTTTGGCAATTAGATCTCCGGATCGCGGCGGCTTCTACGATCGTTTCCGGGCGAGGCTCATGTTTCCGATTCACAACGAATCTGGAAAGGTGATCGCGTTTGGGGCGCGAGCGCTCCGGCCGAATGACGAGCCCAAATACTTGAACTCGCCCGACACGAACATTTACAAAAAATCCACAGTACTTTACAACCTGCATCGCGCTAAGAACGACGCGCGGAAGCACGACCAAATGATTTTGGTCGAAGGCTACATGGACGTGATCGGCGTTTATTCGGCTGGTATCCACGAAGTGGTGGCCAGCAGCGGCACGTCCCTTCGGATTGAGCAGGTGAGAGCCATCAAGCGCCAGGTCGCGCAGGCCCAGGCCAGTGCCGGGCGGGTGATCCTGAACTTCGATCCGGATGCAGCCGGCATGCGATCGACGGAAAAATATATCGGACTATTGCTTGCTGAAGGACTGCGCGTTAAGGTGCTGGAGATCCCGGGCGGGCTGGACCCTGATGACTACATCCGACAGAACGGCGCTGATGCATACCGCAGTTTGCTGGAACGATCTATTTCTTATTTTCATTGGTTGGCCGATCGCGCCAAGGCAAAGTTCGACATGCGCAGCGCTGAAGGCCGACTCGATGCCGTTAAATTCCTTTCACCCGTTCTGCAGGAAGTGAATGATCGGTTGGAGCGGGCAGCCATCGCAAATGAAATGGCTGAGTACTTGAACGTAGACCGTGACCTGATGCACGAACATTTGCGGCGTACATCGCCGTCGCATGCTGTTCAGAAGCCCCGGGACCTTTTATCCGCCATTCCGCCCAACGAGAAGTTGCTGGTTCGATGTCTGCTTGCTAGCAGTGAGGTACGCGGGACCATCGAAAAACATCTTCGTGCGATACAGATGCCTGGAACTCTGGAACTGGCGCCGATTTTCGAGGCCGTGCTGGGACTGGATAAGGAAGGTACTTCGTTTTCGATGGAGGCCCTCGCAAGCCGATTGGATCCTCGCATGCAGAGCATCTTGACGGAACTGGCATTTTCGGATTCGGGCACGCGGGAAGAAGATGCGGCCCAACAGGCAGTGCACTGTCTCGAAGCGTTGCAGACGAAGTCCATAAACGTGGCCCGCGACCAATTGCGGCGAAGGATTAGAGAGCTTGAAAACGAGGGAAATTTTGCAGAAGCGCTACGCTTAGCCGATGAGTTAGATAAGATGCTACGCACGTCTTTAGGGGTGTGAATCGTGTTGTACTATGAGGAGTCGAGTAGCTGCAGGGGTGGCTCGGCGATTCTCGGGGTTAGAGCCGTTCCGACTTTTTTCCCGCCGATGGATCAAGCTCACGTTTGATGAAGGCAGTTGATGCAAGACAGTAACGACAAGGGCTACGCTCTCTATGATGAGGTGAGCGGAGTCGTGCGCGACGACCTTGCAAACGGAAGCGATCTGACGGATTTTTTCGCGGACCTGGACAGCGCGCCCGTCGAACTGCTGGAAGAGCCTAAGGAGTTTGAGAAGAAAGAGGAGGAGGTCGAAGACCTTTCCGACCTCGATCTCACTCCGGGCACTCTCGATAAGAGCAACGACTCGGTCCGCGTCTATTTGCGTGAGATGGGCATGGTCCCGCTGCTTACGCGTGAAGGCGAGATCGAGCTGGCCAAGCGGATCGAACGCGGGCAAACTGCGGTTCGGAAAGCGCTATCACGTTCGCGCCTCGTTATCCAAATCCTTCTCGACACGAAACACAATGTGGAGCGAGGGGCCATCTCCGTTCTCGATGTCCTGCAGTCACCCGATCCACAGGCCGGTCGGGACGAAGAGGAAGTGCTGCGATCGCTGAAGAAGCAACTGGTGGATGCGATGCAGGAACTCGAAAAGGTCCACCGCAAAGCTCAGCAGACGCAGCAAAAGCTGATCAGCACTTCGCGCAACTTAAAGCCGAAGCAGCATCGTAAGCTGCGGTTTGAATACGCGCGCCTGATGGTCGGCATTTCGCGCCAGATCCGGAGTATTCCGTTCGCTTCGCGTTTCCAGCGTTCCCTCAGTGACGCCTTGAGAAAGATCGTCGATCAGGTGAGACCGCTTGAACAGGAGCTTGCTCGCCTCCAGCGTAGGCTTGAGCAGCCGTCTGTAGCCGAATCGGGATCTGCCGCCGCCATTCGACGGGAACTGAAGGCACTCTCGACACAGCTTCAGACACTCGAGGACCGGTGCGGCACAACCGCCACGGATTTGCGGCGAACCCTGCAAATTGTGGAGCGCGGTGAAGTCGAAACCGAATCGGCGAAGAAGAGACTGATTGAGGCGAACCTTCGCCTGGTGGTATCCGTGGCCAAGCGATATACCAATCGCGGCATGCAGTTCCTGGATCTTATACAGGAAGGCAACATCGGGTTGATGAGAGCCGTGGACAAGTTTGATTACAAGCGCGGCTACAAATTTTCCACTTACGCCACGTGGTGGGTGCGGCAAGCCGTTACCCGTGCGATCGCCGATCAGGCGCGCACCATCCGCATACCTGTGCACATGATCGAAACCATCAACAAGCTGGTACGTCTGCAGCGGGTCATGCAGCAGGAGTTAGGGCGCGAACCGACTACGGAAGAGCTGGCCATACGCATGGACCTGACCCCTAGCAAGATCCGGCGAGTGTTGCGCATTGCGCAGGAGCCGATCTCACTGCAGACTCCCGTTGGCGAGGAAGAAGAATCGAATCTCGGCGATTTCCTGGTAGATAGCAGAATGATTTCGCCTTCGGAAGCTGTGATCAATCTGAATTTGCGCGAACAGACGGCTGAGGTGCTAAAGACGCTCAGCCCACGCGAAGAGAAGATCGTCAAGATGCGCTTTGGCTTGCAGGATGGCAGCGAGCACACACTCGAAGAAGTGGGCCAGAACTTCGCCGTCACCCGAGAGCGCATCCGCCAGATTGAAGCCAAGGCGTTGCGCAAACTGCGACATCCCAGCCGCAGTCACCGGCTCCGGAACTTTCTCGAAAACGGCGCACCCTCCTAGGTCCCCCCAACTTCCGGCTGCTGCACGGCTGCGTTATGTTGGAGCTTTGCATGGCCGCCCCAGAAATAGCTGCTCCCACACCCGTCCACCCGGTCACTCCGCCCCGAAAGGTTCCCAAGCCGAGGAACGCCGGCGAACGAAAAGCACGACTGAATCGTATCCTTAACGAGATCGACAGGCTCTTCCCAAGCGCCACGTGCGCGCTTCATCACAAGAATGCGTGGCAGTTGCTCGTAGCCACTATTCTTTCCGCCCAATGCACGGATGAGCGGGTCAATAAGGTCACGCCGGAGCTGTTCAAGAAATATCCGACAATGCGGGACCTCGCCAATGCATCCCAGGACGAGTTGGCGGTGGAGATTCGCTCGACGGGGTTCTTCAACAATAAGGCGCGATCCTTAATTGGTGCTGCGCGAAAAATTCTGAGCGATTTCAAAGGACAGGTTCCCCGCACAATGGACGATTTGCTGTCCGTTCCGGGCGCCGCGCGAAAGACCGCGAACGTCGTTCTCGGAACGGCGTACCAGATTCCGTCCGGCGTCGTTGTCGACACGCACGTGCAACGAATCTCACAACGACTCGATCTGACGAAACATACGGACCCGCAGAAGATTGAACAGGATCTGATGAAGGCGATTCCGCAGGAGCGCTGGATTCTGTTTTCGCACCAAGTGATCCATTTCGGCCGCCAGGTTTGCATCGCCCGGAAGCCGCGCTGCGCTTCGTGCCCGCTCGATCCGATCTGCTACGCAAAAGACAAGACCCTCGCATGAGAGACGTTCCGCGCGCGCAGCTTTAATGACTCGTTTCTATCTGGGCATCGATGGCGGCCAATCGAGTACCACGGCCTTAATAGCTAACGAGACGGGCCGCGTCATCGGAAGCGGGCGCGGCGGCCCGTGCAATCACGTACGCGCATCCGAAGGTCGAACGAAGTTCATCCGCGCGATCGGCCAATCCGTGGAAGGGGCCTGCCATGAAGCGGGCATTGACCGAAACAGCTTGCTCTTTGCTGCCGCATGCCTGGGATTCAGCGGGGGACCGGAGGACAAAGACGCCTATTCGCGCGAGCTGATTCGCAGCTTGAAATATAAAATCACGCATGATGCCGAGATCGCGCTTTCTGGTGCGACGGCAGGCAATCCGGGCATTATCGTCATTGCCGGAACAGGTTCCATCGCGTTCGGGCGTAACGCGGCCCGCAACAGCGCTCGCGCGGGAGGGTGGGGCTACATCTTCGGTGATGAAGGTAGTGCATTCGATCTCGTGCGCTGCGCGTTGCGCGCCGCCCTGCGTTTTGAGGAAGGCTGGGGGCCCGCGACGAGGCTCCGCACGTTATTGCTCGAAACGACCGGTGCAGAAAACGCGGACCGGCTGCTCCACTTGTTCTATACGGAAGCATACTCGCGCAGCGTTATCGCTTCGTTTGCCCCACTGGTGACACAAGCCGCCGAGGAAGCGGACGAAGTTGCGCGCGCGATTCTGTCCGATGCCGCGGAAAAACTGGCGTGGTTCGTCGAAGGCGTTTACCGACAACTGTTTCGGGCGAATGAAGGCATTCCCGTGGCGTACATCGGCGGCGTTTTCCAAAGCATGGCCTTGCTGGCGCACTTCAAGTTGCGCGTGCGAGACACAATCGGCTGCAATGCGGAGGGTCCGCACTTCGGGCCCGCCTGCGGCGCCGTGTTGGAAGCGCTTCATCTCGATAACAACCCGAGCGAACTGTCGAATGTGCCAAAATCCGAGAAATGAACGCTGCTCGTATTGGCTCGCTTCTGATGATTTGCTCGCTGTGCAGTATCGCGGCAGAGCCTGATTGGCCTCATGTGGAGCAGCATGCAATTGACGTATTGCAAGCGTATGTTCGCATTGCAAGCGCGAACCCCCCAGCGAACACAAGCGAGACCGCGAAGCTTCTTCAATCCGAGTTCTCGGCCGCTGGAATGCGAGCGGCGCTATACGAGAGCGGTCCCGGCGGAAAAACCAACTTGCTCGTGCGATTGCCCGGCAGGGACCGGTCCAAACGCCCGTTGCTGCTGCTAAACCACATGGACGTCGTGCCCGTTGACGCCGCGCACTGGAAGGAGAAACCGTTTGGAGCGGAGATCCGCGATGGGATGCTGTGGGGTCGCGGCACGCTGGACATGAAGAGCACGGGCATCATGGAACTGACAGCGCTGATTTTGCTCAAACAGTTGCACATCACACCGGCCCGTGACATCGTATTTCTCGCCACGTGCGACGAAGAGACGGGAGGCGTCTCTGGAGCACAGTGGATGATCGATCATCATTGGGACGAACTCAATCCCGAATACGTGTTGGATGAAGGCGGTGTGGGTTCGCCCGACGTCTACAGCCCGGGCAAACTCATCTTTGGAGTATCGGTAGCAGACAAGCAGGTTCTGTGGTTGAAACTGCGGGCGACGGGTACTTCCGGTCATGGCTCGCAGCCAATTCCCGACAATCCGAACGATCTATTGATGCGCGCGATCGAGAAAGCTAAAGAACTGGCGCCATCAGCCAAGCCGAACGTGATCGTGCACGATATGCAAGAGGCCGCCGGGACGTTCGCATCCAACAAGTTCATGAATGCAATTCAGCAGGACACCATCTCCGTGACATCGCTTCGCAGCGGGGTCGGAACTCCGCCCAAAGCCAACGTGATTCCCTCAACCGCGGAAGCGACGCTCGATTGCCGTCTGCTGCCGGGACAGAACGCCGACGAATTTGTCTCGGAAATCAAGGCTCGCATCAACGATCCGCACGTCGTGATCGAGCAGATGTCACCGCATCCGGACGATCCGCAACCAAGCGGCACAGGAACACCGCTCTACAGCGCAATTCGAACGGCAATTCAGAGGCAGCACCCGGAAGCAACCGTGATGCCGATCGTCGTTCCTTTTGGAACCGATGGCCAGAAGTTTCGCATGCGCGGGGTCACTGGATACGGCATTATTCCCATGATCATCGACGCGGCAACGCTCGCAACGATGCACAGCGATAGCGAGCACATTCCGCTCGGTCAATTCCGGCAGGGACTCCACATCTATTTCGACATCGTACGATCAGACTGGTGAGTTGGCCAACTAACTTCCGCGGTGAATGATTCCTGGAACGGAACAGCGAAGCCGATGTTGAGCCGTGCTGCCGCTTCGACCATTTTCAGCAACAGTTCGGATTGGACCTTTAGATACTCGTTGACGTCCGCGGTGAGTACGTAGGCAAAGGTTTCGAGCTCGAATGATTCGTTCGCAATTTTGGTGAAGCGGACAGGAATTCCCGATGCATCCACTTGCGGATGCGCTTGCAGGATGTTTGTAATCGCCTCCATCATTTCGCATATCTGGTCGGGCGTTGCTTCACGCCGCAGATGCAATGTGGGGTGAAACCAAAAACGGTCACGCCGCGAGAAGTTCTCGAGGCTCATAGTCGAAAATACAGAATTCGGGATCGTGACCACAGTTCGATCTAAGGTTCGGATCCGAGTCGATCGCAATCCGATGTCCTCTACCGTGCCGGTCTGAGTGCCGAATTGGCAGAAATCGCCAACCAGCACGGGACGGTCCGTGATTACCGAGACGCTTCCGAACAGATTTTCGAGCGTCTTCTGCGCCGCCAACGCAATTGCTATTCCGCCCACGCCAACTCCCGCAAGAATTGTGCTGGTTGAGTAGCCCCACTGAGATAACACGAACAGCGCCCCGATGCAGAATATGAAGATCTTTACGATCCTCACAAACAGCGGAAAAACGGAATAGGATAGCGCGCGCTGTCGTGGATCCATACGTGAGATCGTCTGATCGGAAATGATGTCGACGACCCGCATGATGAACGATGCGGCGCCCAGAATAAAGAGGAACGCGAGCAGTTTCAGGAGGTAGTCTCGCGCCAGGGCAGAAGGAGCAATTGCCTCCATGCAGATCCGGAACACCGCGATAGAAACGAGCAGTCGTAGCGGTTCCGCGAAAGCTTCCATTCTGTATGTCTGCACCGACTTTGTGTAACGCCTGGCAAGCGGTGTCAAAAGTGCAATGGAAATCCGCGACAGGAGGCGCGACAAAAACGAAAGAAGCAGCGCGATCAGGGTCAGCGCAACCCAGATCCAGAGGGGCGTGCCGATGAATTTGATCTTCACCAGGCTCTCTGGAAGTTTCTTCTCGATGCCCGATTCACCTATTGCCGCATTGAGCTGGGAAATGCGAGCAACACTGTCGGCAGATACCAGCCAAACCGGGACTCCCTGCTGGTTCTCGCGCTCTATATGAAGCGTAATTGTCTGCCCGTTCAAGTGGAACGAGTCGAGTTCATCCACATCCGGTGGGAGCCCGTCCGTGAGATTCCCTTCAGGCATATTACTGAGATGGTCAACTTCAAAGTTTGGATCGCGGTCCAAAACCTCCGCCAATTCCCGTGCCAGTTCGCGACCTTGCCTCTGCCGCTCACCAGCGCCGACCTTTCGCAGATCCAAGTACTGAGATGCCAGTGACAAGGTGCTGCTGTGGCACGCTTCAAGGAAGTTCAAAATCGAACTGCGAGGCGTCGTTCGTCTTAGCGGATCACTAGCGACCGGCTGAGCGACGGCGCTCTTCGGCCCAGAGAATAAGCCGCTCAACGGCTGAGTCCGGCCGGATTGCGCGAAGATAAGAAGCTCTCCTGCAATAAGGCAGCCCGTCACAAGCTTCGAAACTAGCGAGGTGATTCTTGTTACGCGCATGTTCTCATCGGCTTACAGAGCATAAATGATCCGTTACTTCAGCACGGGACACCCCCGTCTCCAGTAAGGTAGCGACGGAAACAAGAACATTTATGTCTTCTCATGTCATTATCCCTGGCAGCCATCGCGAGCATCCGATCGGTTCGGAGCCGATGAGCATCCCAGCACCTGATGAAATCCTGAACCTTACGCTCATTCTGGCGCGCCGCCAGCCTGCACCTGAACATCCGATGGAGCGGCATCTCTCGTACGAAGAGCTTGCAGAAACGCACGGCGCCAACCCTAATGATATTCGTGCCGTCGAGGATTTTGCGGCGGAACATCATTTTTCAATTGTGAGCATTAATTTGGCTGCGCGGGCGATTACGATTTCCGGACCGGCAGCGGCGCTTGCCGAGGCGTTCGGCGCTGACGTAGAAATGCGCCGCGTGAATGGGAAAGTGATCCGAACCCGGCAAGGGGATCTTCACGTCCCTCAGAATCTTAGGTCGGTCATCGCGGTGCTTGGGTTCGATCAGCGTCCGGCGGCCATGACCCATTATCGAATTCAACCCAGTGCCTCGCAACCCGTTTCCTATACACCGCGGCAGGTCGCAAAGATCTATAACTTTCCGCAAAGCACGGGCGCGAATCAAACCATCGCGCTGATTGAGCTAGGCGGCGGGTTCCAGAATACCGATCTGAAGACATACTGGAAACAGCTCGGCATCCCGAATGTTTCTGTTACCGCTGTTTCGGTCGATGGCGCTCAGAACAGTCCGTCGGGTGATCCGAACAGCGCCGATGCCGAGGTAGTTCTTGATGTCGAAGTGGCGGGTGCAGTCGCTCCGGAGGCGCGCATTGCGGTGTACTTCGCCCCCAACACTGATCAGGGATTCTTAGCTGCGATCAACTCCGCCATTCACGATCGGGTGCGCAAACCTTCCGTGATTTCCATCAGTTGGGGCGCGGCGGAAAGCGCGTGGACACCTCAAACGCTGAACGCGTTCAACGCAGCATTCCACGATGCGGCACTGCTCGGCATATCTGTGTGCGCGGCCGCGGGCGACAACGGCTCATCCGATGGCCAGACCGACGGTCGAAATCACGTCGACTACCCTGCCTCCAGTCCGTGGGTTCTTGGATGCGGCGGAACCACGCTAGTTACAAAAAACGGCAAAATCACCTCCGAAACTGTTTGGAACGATGGGACAGATGGTGGCGCAACGGGCGGCGGTGTTAGTTCCCATTTTTCCGGTCCTCGATATCAAAGGAACATCAAGGTTCCGAAGCCGACAGGCACGGTGAATACGACCGGACGCGGTGTTCCCGATGTTGCCGGCGTTGCGGATCCGAATACCGGATTTACGATTCTGGTAGACAGGCAAGAAGGTGTTATTGGCGGAACCAGCGCTGTTGCGCCGCTCTGGGCCGGACTCATTGCTTTGTTAAACCAGCAACTCGGAAAAAATCTGGGTTGGTTCCATCCCAAGCTGTACGGAACTCTCAACCAGCATAGGGCGCTGCACGACATCACCTCGGGTACAAATGGAGCTTATAAAGCGGCCATCGGGTGGGATCCCTGTACGGGATTGGGTTCTCCCAACGGTCAGGCAATGCTGACTCTGCTTAAGCCGTCCTCAACCGAATAGATATCCCTCTTAGCTGCGGGACGCGAGAGCAGCGTCCCGCGCAAGCGGATCTATTTCTCCAAGAATCTGTTCACAAGCATCTCGAGGATCGGCCGCACGGGTGACTTGCCGTCCGACAACCAGATAATCGGCTCCGGCGCGTATCGCCTCTGAAGGAGTGGCGACGCGTTTCTGGTCGCCGGTCGCCGCTCCCGGCGAACGAACTCCTGGCGTGACCACCGTCAGATACGGTCCGCCAACCTCGCGCACTCGCTGCACTTCGATAGGCGAACACACCACTCCGTCGATCCCGATTTCGAGTGCTTTCCTGACGCGAAGCTCAACCAATTCGGAAACAGTGACCGTCGGCGGATAGCCCAGGTCGCGAAGATCCTCCTGATCGAAACTGGTCAGCACCGTCACAGCCAGCAGTCTGGTATTGCTGCCCTTCCTGCCCTCCGCAGCAGCGTCCATGATGCTGCGACTGCCGTGAATGGTTAAGAAAGTAACAGCGCCACTTTGGCAGATTTGCCGCGTGGCTCGCTTCACCGTTTCACCAATATCGTAGAGCTTTAGATCGAGGAATATTTTCTTGCCGAGCGAGCTTAGCTCAGAGACAATCTCCATTCCAGCCGCGGCATACAATTCCATGCCCACTTTGTAGAAATCCGCAGCAGAGCCGATCCTCTCAACCAAACTCAGCGCTTCCGCACGGTTGTCAACATCGAGTGCAATGATCAGGGGATTCAGAGCGTTACCTCTATGGGCCTGTGACCTCGTTCCATCACACGCCCGATGACGTACGTCTCAGGTCGCTGTTTGAGAATCTTCGTTGCGTCGTCATCTCCTAGAGAGAGTAGCAGACCTCCAGAGGTCTGCGGGTCATAGAGCAGCGCCTTGATTTCGACGGGAATTTCTGGAGGCATCGTCACGCAGCTCTCCACGAACTCGCGGTTGTTGTTTAAGCCGCCGGAATGAGATCCCGCCTTCGAGTACTCGACAGCACCCGGCAAAAACCGCACTGCGCTCGCCGCGATCATTAGCGTAACACCGCTCGCAAGCGCCATCTCACGAGCATGGCCTAACAAACCGAAGCCACTCACATCGGTACAGCTATGAACCTCGAGCCGATCCAATGCATCGCACATTTCCCGATTCAGCGTCAGCATCTGTTCAATCGAGGCATCGATGTCACTTTGCTCAGCAATGCCCTTCTTCAAAGCCGACGAGACCACGCCCGTTCCGATACGTTTTGTAAATACCAGCACGTCACCGGATCTCGCGCCTGCGTTGGTCCACATTCGTGCTGGATCGATCAGGCCAGTCACTGCGTAGCCGAATTTGATCTCGTCTTCGGAGATGCTGTGGCCGCCCAGGATCACGCAATCAGCTTCGTGGATCTTATCGGCGCCGCCCTTCAGAATCGCTTCGAGATCCGTGATGTCACCTTTCGCGGGAAAGACTACCAGCGAAAGAGCCGTAACCGGACGACCGCCCATCGCATACACGTCGCTCAGCGCGTTTGCGGCTGCAATTCCGCCGAAGGTGTATGGATCATCGACGATGGGCGTGAAAAAATCGACTGTTTGCACCATCGCAAGCGGCTTGCCGCCTGCAACGGTTAGATCGTAGACACCAGCATCGTCGGCGGTCTCATAGCCGACCAGAACCTTTTCATTTATGGCCCGGGGCACCGTCTTAAGTGCGCGGTCCAAAATCTTCGGGCTAAGCTTTGACGCGCAGCCTCCCGCCTTCACATTGGCGGTCAATCTTACAGCCATTCACTAACCAGTGTAATTAGACCGCCAGAGCTGCTTCCACTTCGAGTGGCCACTCGCGCCAGCCATCCAGCAGCGGGAAATACAGACCCAGCCAGATAGGGCCCGGCACGAGGCGTGACATTAATGTGCCGTAGTTCTCCAATTGAGTTCGATAACGCCTTTGCTCGTTCTTGAGAAAGGTTTCCAGCCGACCGCCCTTGTGCTCGCCCGTCTTGAAATCGACAATCCACAAGCGGCCTTCTTCGTCACGAAAGAGCCGGTCTATCGTTCCCGTAATCAGCTTGTCCTGAATGCAACCAGCGATGGGCCACTCCATTTGGGATTCCGAGTGGGAACCAATAATCCATCGGCCTCGCTCGCTGCCTAGCGTCTGCATGACGGCACGGATTACCCGGTCTGTTGCTTCCAGCCGCTCTGAACGCGGCACACCGAGGCGCAGCAATTCCGATTCGATAACTGATCTTGCACCGGAAATGCGTTCGGATGTCCAGGCTCGACCACCGTCCTCTGCGATTCGCTTCAGCAATTCGTGCACAACAGTTCCCACGTGCCGGCCAGTGCCGCTAACCCACTCATAGGTAATCTGGCGGTCCGAGGCCGCTGCAATCCGGAGTTCAGGTTGCCACTGAACGGAAGAGTCAAACTGGGGCGCTCGCCAATTCGCCGGTAAACGAGATAACACCGTTTTCGGCGAGCGTGTCAACGTCGGCTCGGGTCGTTCGGATACTTTCCTGCGTCTTGCTTCTTCAAACTCCGACTGAACCGCCTCCCACAGTAGATACAGAAATGTACCCTCTTTGGCTCTGCTGCACTCGCTCCCTTGCTTCTTCGTCTTTGAACTCCCCAAGAGATACAGTTCGTTTCGCGCGCGCGTGCAACCCACGTAAAAGATTCGCTTCGTTTCGTGCCGTTCCCTGATCTTGTCATCTTCCAGAATTTTCGTGTAGTCCTCGTTCTGCTCACTCTTTCGCGGGCGCGCCGCAATCATAAGATGCGTTGTGCCCTCGTCATCGACTTCTTCGGTCCAGGCCAGCAATTCCCTCTCGGTAGAGCGCGTAGCCAGGCCAAGCTTGGGAATGATGACGGTGTCGAATTCAAGTCCTTTCGCCTGAAAGATCGTCATCACCTGAATGCAATCCTCGCCAATCGTCGGCTTGGCATACAAACAGCGGATCCGTTGGTCCAAAAGGCTGAAATCCCGAACGACACCGCCTTCTTCGAAGTTCTCAAGCAAATTCAGGTAAGTATCGACATCCTCCTGGTGGTTGGGTTCTTGAAGAATCGCCGGTCCGCCCAGGGCAATCCACGTTTTTTCGATTAAATCCCTCAACGGTAAACGTCCGACGCTCGCAACGGCCGCGGACAAGCGTTCCTGTATTCGCAACACGCGACGACGCCCGTCCGCCGACAGGGCAGCAATCCTCTCCGGGTCTGAAATCAGGTCGAGAATAGTACCTTTCGGCTCGCCTTCCGCAAGTGCCGAGAAGTCGGCAAGCGCCAAGCCGCACCAAGGCGCGCGTAGGCACGCCAGCCAGGATACGCGATCCCCCACATGTGAAATAGCGCGTGTAAGCGAGATGAGATCAAGAACATGCTGCTGTTCTTTCAATTCGTCAATTTCGATCGCCTCGTAAGGGATACCGGCTTCCCGCAGAGCAGGAAGGATTGCGGTTATGTGCGATCTGCTTCTGACAAGAATTGCGGTCTTCCTCTTTTTCGCGCCGCTCGCGATGATGCGCACAATCTCGCGGGCCTCCTGCTGGCCATCGTCGTCGATCAGCGGAATTAATCGCGGTTCCACGCTGCTGCTCTTTCTCGAAGCGGTTGAAGGCCGAAACGCCACTGCGCTGTAAACGGGGTTATCTTCCGGCATAATCAAACTGAATTTTTCCTGTACCCAGTTCACGATTTCCGGCGTTGAGCGAAAGTTCGCCGTGAGCCGCAGTGGAAATAGGCGAACCGAACCGAGGCGTTCCTCGCGCAGACTCTTGAGAAACAGGGAAACTTCCGCTCCCCTGAAGCGATAAACGCTTTGCATGGGATCGCCGACAAGAAACAGAGTATGACCATCCCCTTCCGACCATTGGCCCGTGAGAGCGGCAATCAGATCATATTGAGCACGCGAGGTATCCTGGAATTCGTCAACCAGCAGATGTTCGATCCGGTAGTCGAGGCGGTAGAGCAGATCGCTCGGCCGGTCAGGCGGTCCCAGGGCTCTGATCGCTGCGCGTGTAACTTCCGTAAAATCGACGGCACCGCGCTCGCGGAACACCTCTCGTAACGAATCCTGGGCGCGGAGCAACAACTGGCAGAAATCTCCGATCAAGCTGTCCTGTTGTGCGCGATGCAGCGAGAACCACTGATCCCGCTGTTCCAACATACTGGCGACGTGCCGTTCCAGAGAGCCAATGTCATTGTCGAAATACAAACCGGCGCGACGGAAGAGTGACTTACTTGCCTCATCGCCCTCCGCCAGATTCCGCAATGTCCTGCGAGCTGCGAGCCGGTACAGATCAACCGCATCTTCGATAACTTCGCCGACGCCGCCGAATTCGGACACAACCGGCATTTGGCGTGTGAGCATTGCGCAAAGCGAATCGATGGTTTGAATCTGGAGACGGCCGGAATCGGCGAGCAAGTGCCAGTCCCGCTTACTGTCCTGTCGCAGAGCGCCCATTGCAAGCTCTCGAGTGCGCTGCTCATGTTCATCTGCGGCTTCTGCGCCGGAGCATGCCGCCACCAGCGCGTCATGAATGCGCTCTTTCATCTCGGCAGCCGCTTTGCGCGTGAAAGTCATCGCCACAATAGACTCCGGCCGCTCGACGGTGCTCAGCAGAGCCAAATAGCGCTGAACTAAAAGTCCAGTCTTGCCGGATCCCGCGGGTGCTTCGACTATAAAGGACCGTGTAGGGTCCAGCGCTCTCTCGCGCTCTTTGCAGTCGGGTATCACTCGGTGTCCTGCTCCTGCCGCAACTTCTCATTGACCCGGCAGAATGGCTTTACATTGCAGTATTCGCAAGCGCCGCGGATTGGGTCCACGCCAGCATGACCCGCGACGAAACCCGCTGCAATCCGTTCCACTTCGCTTTTTGAGCTGTCCAGGAATTGATCCCAACCCGATCCCTTAGCCGTAACGCTTGCGCCAGGGAAATGCTTCTCCCGCGAGTAACCCACGGCGCGCATCTCGCGGGCCTTCAGCTCGGCAAAAAAAACGCCGTCGACTTCGTCTTCAACCGCTGCTGCATATACCCATAGCTGTGGCTCTGCTGGCCGGGGGCAGTCTAACTTGTTGCGGGACTGCTTGCCGCTCTTATAGTCGATCAACAGAACATTTCCGTTCTTGAGCCGATCGATCCTGTCCACACGCAGCCGCAATTTGAGCCCAGAAAGCTCATACCGCCGCTCCTCTTCGACCCTTGCGACGGTGAACGGCTGCTTCCGCGCGCACTCAATTTCTAGAAGCCAATCGAGAATAAGTTCCTGCAATCGGTCCCGCTCCGTCAGCGTGATGAGCTCATGAAATGGGCTCGATTGGTCGTCCTTCACTGCCTGATTTACCGCCTCTTCAACGATGCTCTGCAACTGCTGCAATGCCATTGAGCGCAATCGATCTTGCGTCTCAAGCCGGTTCCACACGTATTGGAGTGCTTTATGCAGAAATCCGCCGCGATCGCGAGCGTCGAACCCAAAGCACGCGTCTTCCGGTCTCTTGGCGTTCAGACGGAACTCAGCAAATGCGCGAAATGGACACTGCGATTGCGTTTTGATGATCGCTGTTCCGCCCCTGGCCGCCTCGGCCGATTCATAGGCCGGCGCCACGCTGTCCTCCAGCTCGTCAAGAGGTTGGGGCATGAACGAGCCCCGGGGCAAGCTTCCGCCCCACTCCGGGAAACTATCGCTACGGAGGATGAAGCGCTCCGCCATAGGCGACAGCCTGCCGGAATACGTTGCTACGGTATTGCGTGCTATGCCGAATAAGAACTCGGTCACCCGTTCCCGTTCCCGGCGCGCGGTTTGGGGCGAACTGCCGGGGATGTGGCAGGCACGCTGCAGACTCAGGGGGACCAGCGGGTTGCTTTTCAGCTGTGGAGGCCAGGTCTCTTCGGAGAGTCCCGTCACGCATGCTTGATCGAATACGATGCCGGCCGAATCGGACGAATCCAGGATCTGGACGGGCGACGACCATCCCCCGCGCCGAATGCCCGGCCTTGCAAGTACCGCTCGCAAGCGATCAAGCGCGGTACCACACGAGACCAGCCCAGAGACCAGGCTCAGGGAAGCTAAGTTCGACAACGCGTCCTTCCATGCCTCGGTGATTTCTTGTTCTTCGCTGGTTAGCTCTGCGTCGCCGGGCCAGCCAACCGCCTCAAGCAAGCCGGAGAACGTCTCGCTCCAGTTCGCAAGCTCTCTGTCCCGCATCTTTACCGACAGTACGCGCTCAACACGCAACCAAAGCGCCGCAAGCAAAGGGCACTCGCCCGACACAAATTCCATGTCTCGCATCGAAACGTCCAGATCGCGCTTTCTTCGCAGTTCGACGTCTGCTAATGCACGGCCACTTCGTTCCCGTGCCGCACCGCTGATGAAAGGGCATCGAAGAATGGCCCCTGCATCCGCAATACCGATCCGAGGGCGAGCGAGTTCGAGAAGCAGCAGCGCACTGGCGACAAGCGGATGCTCTCTCAATGGCGGCGAAGCACGAACGTGAAAAACAGAATCATCAGCTGTTGAGGAGTGAAAACCTGCCGACGGATAAAACACCCGGTCAAATGTCCGTTCGACAAGGCGCAGATGCGCTTGCAGATCGGGGACCAAAACTCCTACGGATAGTGCGGCATCTTGCTCGAATACCGCTCGAGACCAGCGCGCTACGCGTTCCACTTCCTCATCAAAATCTTCACACCGCACCCCGAGTGCGCGCTCGCGCTGACACCCCGGCTCAGTCTGTTCCATGGCTGCGAACAATCCAAGCGCCTGTGTAACGCTTTCAAGGGCGGGAGTCAACGTTGGAAAGCCGGCAAAAACCGTCAGTTTCCGGCTGCATAGGCCAGTTGCAATCCAGTTAGGCAGCAGACGCCATATATCCGCCCGAGCGAGCCAGCCTTGTTCCCGGCATCTTCGCCGGAAAAGTTTGTGCCAGCGTTGAAACTGCTGGGCGTCTTCGTGGTCACTCCACGATTCTGCTTCCCCCCCGATACGCCACTCGGCCAGCAAATTCGCGGCGCCCATGGCCAGCCGTGCCGTCGCGCCCGCATCGAATAAATGCGGGTGTTGCTGCTCGATTATGTTTTGCCACAGAAAATGCTCTTGCGAGGAGGAAAGCAGTGTCCCCACATCGGCCGGCTTGTAACGGACTTCCTGCCAGCACGTCGCGAGCCATGCGTCAACGTTGTAGACGGCGCTGCGATGCCACGTTTCGAGCCCCTGCCCCAGCCGGTACTGTATAAGTTGTTCTGCGGTAATTTCAGCCAAGAGACGCGAGGGGACGACAACCGTCGCGCCTTTCTCAAACCACGAGAACAGATGAGGCCAGGCAACACGCATTAAAGGGAGTCGTCAACTACCATTATCGCGGTCTCCCGTTGCCGTACAGCACGTCAGCCGCGGCTAATCGCTCATTAGGAAAATGCAAGGCCGCTCCTCGACCGTGCGTAGCTTCTCCCAATAGTGCTGCAGAATTGAATACACCATCAAGCCTGTCTCGCCTTCGCCGAGCAGAAGATAACGGAACGATTGCCGCATCGGGTTCTGCCTCGTCAAACGGATAAAGACAGCAGCCGGATGGATCAGCTCAGTCAGATAAGCGATCGCGTTCGCGCGGGCGACGGCTTGGGAGGCGTAAATAAGATACTGTCCTTCCTCTTGTTTCACCGTAACCTCAATGGGCGACAAGAACTCGCTTCTGTTATCGAGCAGGTCTACATGCACAAATGCAAGCGGCCCTTGCACGTTGTAATAATGCTCGATTTGGTGAGTGTAGCCGGCGCGCGCCTCTGCGGCCAAGCTCTTGAGCGGCACAAGGTTTACTCTCTCCCGAACAAGCTGATTCCAGAGACGCTCCGACTCGACGTCGCAAAACCGATGACCTTCGACGCGCAGCTCGGTTGAACGCATGTATCGGCTGATACCACTGACGACGAGAATGAACAAGATGAAGAAGGTAGCGATGATGATGCCATCCCTCCGCTCGATAATATTCGTAATCGTCGTGTACACGAAAACAAGCACGACAGCCCAGCAATAGGTGCTGAACCAGAGCAGCTTCTCTTTCCATAGCGAGATCGCGGAAGCAACTGCCGCGGACGTGATCAAAACCAGAACGCCGGTTGCGTATGCCCCGCCCTGTGCTTCGACGCTGGCATGGAAGACCAGCGTTACCACTACATCGAAGGCGAAAAGAACAAGCACCAGCGGCCGCACGTACGCCACCCATTGAGGCGCGAGACCCACGCGCGGCAAGTACCGCGGAACCAGGTGCAGCAGACCTGCCATCGCGGAAGCGCCCGCAAACCAGAGAATCAGAATTGTGGAGATGTCGTACACTGAGCCAAACACATTTCCCAGGTATCGATGGGCAAGGTATGCGATGGCGCGTCCGCTCGCGGGACCATTTTCGCGGTAAGCATGTGCCGGAATCAGCAAAACAGAGACAACGCTCGACACCATCAGCATCGCGCTCATGATCACTGCAGCGGTTATCAGCAATTTCCGCGTATGACGAATACGTCCTCTCGGTACGCCTTCGTGCGCGTCAGTTTCGGCGCCGCGGATCAGCGGCATGACAGATACACCCGTTTCAAAGCCGCTGAGGCCGAGCGCAAGCTGGGGAAACAGAATCACCGCGGCAATTCCGATGTGTCTCCAGTCCCCTTGTGCATGCAGAGCGTCGCGCCAGTGCGCAAACACGGTTGGATGGGCCATGATCACCTGAACCGTACGCGCTAGAACAATTGCATTCAACACCAGATAGGGCACGCACACGGCTGTCGCGAGTCGAATCGCCTCCTTGAATCCCTTCAGGAAAACGGCCGCAAGCAGGGCGAGCAGCAAGAGTGTAATGCCGAGCCTGGCGTTTCTAAGGTAAGGGTGCAGGTAAGGATTGTGCATGGCGTGCGTTGCAGCGTCCGCAGCCGACAAGGTCATGGTGATGACGAAATCCGTTGCTGCGAAACCTAGCAGCACCAGAACAAGAATGCGCCCCGCCCAGCCGGGCAGAAGGTTCTCCAGCATAGCGATCGAACCTTGGCCCACATAGGAACGCCGCGCCACTTGCGCATAGACGGGCAGTGCACCGGCCAAAGTAACCGCCACGAGGACGGCCGTGGCAATCGGCGAAATCACCCCGGCCGCCAGCAGCGCGATACCGGGCTGGTACCCCAGTGTTGAGAAGTAATCCACACCCGTTAGCCAGATAACCAGATACCAGGGTTGTGCGCGGTCTTCGTGAGATTGCGACGGATTGATGGCGCCGGGCCCGCGCATCCACGTGCGCCAGTTCGAGACCGCCGCGCCCGAGGCCGCCTGCTCGCCAGGAACGATATCTGAGGTCACGATTGAAGTGCCGGATTCTCGTTTAGTTGTTGCGAATCTGTCTTATCGTGCTTTTCCTGATCGACACGGCAGTACGGAGTCCAGGGAACAGCTTCGAGGCGCGCCGGCTCAATCGATTCGCCGCAATCGGCGCAGGTTCCGTAGGTTCCATCGTCGATCCGCTGGAGGGCGGCACGCACTTGGCTGAGGATTTGCGCTGCTATAGTGCCCTCCTGAAAAGCGGCAGCTTTGAGTTCCGACGAGGTAACTTGGTCGATGGGATCTTCGACGTCGGCCGAGCGCGACTCCCGCGCGTTGCTTTCAAACCTCGAAATCTCTTCCACTAGCTCCTGCTCTCTTGCGAGCAGACGTTCCCTGAAATGCCCGTTGTCCATTGCCTCACCTGAGCGTAATTTATGTCCGCTGACGGACGCTGCATATATGATGTAGCTGGCCGTAAGATCACAACACAGCTTTCGCTACCGAGCGAGCGATTACAGAAAATATGACCCAGGAAGACACGATTGATCAACTGAACGCCCTGATCCAGGTCTGCAAAGACGGCGAGCAGGGCTTCCGGACAGCAGCCGACAACGTAAACAATTCGGAGCTTGAGACCATGTTCCGCGGGTATGCGAAGCAGCGCGCGGAATTCGGGCGCGAACTGCAAGCCGAAGTCGAGCGCTTGGGCGGCAAACCCTCCGAGAGCGGCAACTTAGGGGGAGCGATGCACCGCGGTTGGATGAATTTGCGATCAAGCCTCACGGGCGGCGATCCGGTTGCACTCGTGGCGGCCTGCGAAGGCGGTGAGGACAGCGCGCTCGCCGCTTACGACCGGGCCGCTCATACCGCTGTAACGGGCAAGACGCGATCGCTCATAGACAAGCAGTACCAGCAGGTCAAAGAAACGCACGTCCGCCTCAGTCGGCTAAAAGGGGAAATGGACGACGGCACGCGCTTTCCCGAGAACGAATGAATCGGTATCTTATTCTGAGTACTGATTGACGGCGTTTCTACATAATTTCCTTCAGCGTCTCCGCTATAAGCTGCAAACTCTGGACTCGGGATCCGGTGTTCCCAGCCGCTATTTCACCTCCGCACCGTCCCCGCAAAACGCGCTAGACATCTTCAAGACCGAGTGGTGGTCGCGTTTACCGGAACCATTCGCGGGATTGCAGGCCGGACATATCGCGATGTTTGAAGATCCACGAATCACCTGGGCCCTCTCGCAACTCGGTGATGTGAAGGATAAAACGATTCTCGAGCTCGGACCTCTCGAAGGCGCTCACAGCTATATGTTTGAACGGGCGGGCGCGGCTTCGGTGATCGCGATCGAAGCGAATCCGCGAGCATATCTGAAGTGCCTTGTCGTGAAGGAAATCGTGCGTTTGCCGCGCACCCATTTTCTTTGCGGAGACTTCCTCGAGTACTTGCGCGATAAGCCCGCACGCGTGTTTGCGGTTTGTGCCAGCGGTGTCCTTTATCACATGACCGAGCCCGTGGAGTTGCTTGCTCTCCTGAGCACCGTCACTGATCGTTTGTTTCTCTGGACACACTACTACGAGGCCGAAATCGTTCGCCACAATCGCACGCTAAGCAAGAGGTTCACCGGCGAGTATGAAAACGAATGCGGCGGTTACCCGTACCGCTTGTTTCGCTATCAGTATTGGGGAAGTCTTGGCATCCGGCGGTTCTGTGGCGGCTCGCGCCCTTATGCTCATTGGATGCGACGCGAAGACATCCTGGACTGCCTGAAGCGGCTCGGGTTTAATTCGATTCAAATCGAGTTCGAGACTCCGAACCATCCCGACGGACCGGCTTTCGCGCTTGTAGCTGTACGCAGCTAA
>JAVKSW010000004.1:0-20660 GCA_039583505.1 Bryobacteraceae bacterium
AACAGATCGAATCCAATCTGCAGAAACCCGCTCTGTATCCAGGTGAAATAATGCTCCGCGTAAGCCGCCGTCAGCGGATACAGCCGCAACAGCAGAACCATCGCGTAAACAAACGAGACTGCCACCGAGCCGATGCCAATCAGATTGATGGCGGCTTTCGATAGGCGTTTGCCGAACAGGCCGTTCAACAAGAATCCGATGAGCGGGAAAAAAGGAATGAGCCAGAGCGTCATGTCTTGTTCGCTAGAGCTTCAAAGTGTCGACTTCGTCGATCTGCAGAGTACCGCGATTCTTAAAGATCGTGAGTATGATCGCGAGGCCCACCGCCGCTTCGGCCGCCGCCACTACCATCACGAAAAACGAGTAGATGTGCCCATCGATTCGCTGCAATTCATAGGAAAACGAGACGAAGCTCAAGTTGACCGCATTCAGCATCAGCTCGATCGACATAAACACTGTGATCACCGATTTCCGGTAAAGGAATCCGGCCATGCCGAGCGCAAACAGAATCGCGCTCAAAATCAAATACCAGGACAGAGGAACCGCAGGTAGATGCACCGCTACTCGATCTCCCTTCGCGCCAGGATCACCGCGCCCAGAATCGCAACCAGAATCAAAATGGAAATCACCTCGAACGGCAGCAGATATTCGGTAAACAGCATTTGCCCGATTCGTTCGGCCGTTCCGCCTACCCAGCTTCCAAACTGCACGCCCGCCATGCGGGGCAAGAAGGCGCGAATCAAAAACGCCATCACTGCCACGAATGCCAGCAACAAGGGCAGCCCGGCAATCTGCGCAAACCACGACTTCCCGCTCGCTTTTTCGGCTCCCGCATTCAGCAGCATGATGACGAAGATAAACAGCACCATTACCGCCCCGCCGTAGACGATCATTTGCGCCATCGCTATGAATTCCGCCCCGAGCAGCAAGTACAGCACGGCCAGCGATCCCATCACGCCGATCAGCGATAAGGCGCTCGAGATGGGGTGTTTCTGCAAAACCAGATTGAACGCGCAGACGACCGCGACCGTTGCAAACACGATGAAAAGAACCGTATCCATTCGGGTGTGCTTCTTAAAAGACCGCCACGAACAGCGCGGTGAGCAGCAGGTTGAGAAGCGCGCATGGAAACAGGAATGTCCACGCAAAATGCATCAGTTGATCGTACCGGAAGCGCGGCAGCGTTCCGCGAACCCAGATGTAGATAAACAGCAGACAGCCTACCTTCGCGGCGAACCAGAAAACCGGAACCAGAACGGTCTGAAGCAGGGGAATGGCAAAGACGGCCGCCAGCACCAGGAACGCTAGTCCGAAAACCGGCAACGTGACTCGATCACGTCTGCGGGACGGATTAATGGCGTGGTAGAAGCAGATCAGCGCGGCCACGACGAAGAACGCGGTCGGAACCCAGTTCGAATACGGCGCGGGAAACAGCGGATGCCAGCCGCCTAGAAACAGCAGCGTCGCGACGCACGTGATGGTCACCATGTTGGCGTACTCCGACATGAAGAAGCAGGCGAACTTCATGCTGCTGTATTCGGTGTGGAATCCGGCCACCAGCTCGTTCTCGGCCTCCGGCAAGTCGAACGGCAACCGGTTGGTCTCGGCAAACGCAGCGATCATGAAAATCACGAACGCGAAAATCTGCGGGAACGGCATATGAAAGATGTTCCAGCGCGGAATGAAACCGAGGTAGTATCCGGCTTGCGTATCCGTGATCGCGCGGAAACTGAGTTGATTCGCCAACAGTAGCGGCGACACAATCACCAGCGTCAGCGGCAGTTCGTAGCTGATCATCTGCGCGCTACTGCGCAATGCGCCGAGCAATGAATATTTATTGTTCGAGGACCAGCCCGCCAGCGCGACGCCGTACACGCTGACTGCACCGATCGCCAGGATGAACAGGATGCCGACGTTCAGATCGGTGATCTGCAGGTACGTCCGATAACCGAAAAGGCTGACTGCCGGTCCAAACGGGATGATCGATATCGAAATCAACGCGAGCGACACGGCAAGGAACGGCGCCAGCAGATAAAAGAACCGGTTCACGTAAGGCGGCAGCAGGTCTTCTTTCGTCAGCAGCTTGAATACGTCCGCCATCGGCTGCATCAATCCATGCGGCCCGACACGCAGCGGACCGGTGCGAGCCTGAATGTGCGCCAGCACTTTCCGCTCGATCCATTGCAGATACGCGAGCGTCGTCATGAAGATGCCGAACACGATCGCGATTTTGATCAGGCTGATGAGGAAGAAGTTCATTTCTCCTGCGTCACCGTTTCCACCTGCACGCTTCCCGGACGGACGAAACTCCGCTTGTGCGGATCCTCATAGAGCGCCCCCGGGGATTCGATCACCGCGTTCAGCATTTTCGAGAAGCGCCCCAAAGTTCCCGAAGTAAACAGCGTGTTCCCCGCGGAACGGATCGCTTCGGGCTCGGATTCGAAAGCAACACGCCCGTTCAACGGAACGGTGTGGGCCGCGCCGCCGGTCTCGACAACAGCGAATGGAACATCATAGCCGCGCACGCTCTTGCGGATCTCCTGGAATACCGCTTCGGGGGACGTCGCGCGCAGATCTTCGCGCATCTCCTTGGCAAGCAGCGCGATTATCTCCAGATCGGACTTCGCGCCCATTGTCTTCGGCCCGCGGCTCAGTTTCTGAACATCGCCGCAGACGTTCGTCACCGTGCCGTTCTTCTCGTAGGCGGAGGCCGCCGGCAGTACGACATCTGCCCTTCGCGCCGTCTCAGTGAGAAAAAGGTCCTGCACCAGTACGAACGCGTTGGTTGCCGCGATCGGTTGCCGCGCCACAGGATTCGTGCCAACTACCCACACGGCATCCAGATCCGTCGCGGCCAGAATCTGGTCATAATTCAATCCCGGCTCGAGACCCGCATCCTGCACACTGTGATACCCCGGCAGCAGACCGGGTACGACGCCCATGTCCGAGGCGCCGCGCGAATTAGAGTAGTCCACCAGGCACACATACTTCACTGGAATATTCAGCGAATCGCCAAACTCAACCAGCCGCGCGACGGCCTGACCCTTGATCGCCGCGCCGAAAACGATGATCAGCTCCGGCTCTGCCGCCAGCTTCTCTCGCAACGATTCCAACGCCTCAAACTCGCGCCCGGGTTCCGCGTTAAGAGTCGTCGCGTAATTGTCTTCGCGAACCGGCCCGGGTGTCACCGCGTACACGTGCGCCTTATGATGCCGCCAGTTCGCTCGCAGTTGAAACGCAATGAACGGCTGCTCTTGCGCGAGGTCGCTGCCGATGACCAGCGCCGCCTTGCTGTTGTACAGGTCCGACGTGGTCGCCAGCGCATTTTGCCTGTCATGCAGCGCATCCATAAGCGTCGCCACATCGCCCGTCCGGTGATGGTCGATATTCGACGTCCGTAGCACCTGCCGCGCAAACTTCTGCAGGAGGTAATTTTCCTCGTTCGTGGTGTGGTTCGAGCCGAGCACTGCGAACTTGCCGTTCCTCGCGCGTAGCTCCGTAAATTTTTTCGCTACTGTCGCGAGCGCCTGCGCCCACGACACGGGCCGCAGCTCGCCATTCGTCGCGCGTACCAGAGGAGCAGTCAGGCGTTCCGGATGCTCATTGAAGTCAAACGCGTAGCGGCCCTTCACACACAAGAATTCACCGTTCAGCCCGGAGCGGTCGCGATTGTTCGCACGGATGATGTGGCCATTCCGCACGCCGAGCGTCGTCTTGCAGCCGTTCGAGCAATGAGTGCAGATGGTACCCACGTGCTCCATCTCCCAGGGCCGCGTCTTATAGCGATACGTTCCGCTGGTGAGCGCGCCCACCGGGCAGATATCGATACAAGCTCCGCATTCATCGCACTCCAGATGATCGCCACGGTTGGGAACAATCTCGGAAACCGCTCCGCGATTGCCGATACCCAGCGCATTTACGCCCAGCCCTTCGCCGCAGATTCGCACACAGCGGTAACAAAGGATGCAGCGCGGCGCATCGTAGAAAACGATTGGCGACCACTGCTTTTCGTCCACATGAATCTTCGCTTCTACAAAGCGGCTCTCGCCGGCGCCATAGCGAAAGACCATGTCCTGCAGCTCGCATTCCCCGCCCTTGTCGCAAACCGGGCAGTCGAGCGGATGATTCGTCAGCAGGAACTCGAGCGTCCCTTTGCGCGCTTGCCGCACCTGCGCCGAATCCGTGTGGACCACCATGCCTTCGGCGACCGGCAGCGTACAGGCCACCTGCAGCTTTGGCGTCTTCTCTACTTCCACCAGGCACATGCGGCAAGCCGCCTGCAACGACAGGCCATCGTAATAACAAAATGCCGGAATCTCGATTCCCGCCTGCTTCGCGGCGTTGATCAGCAGCGTCCCCGGAGACGCTTGCACCTGGCGGCCGTCGATTGTGAAATTGACAGGGTCAGCCATGTCTACGTTAGAAAGCTCCTAGACAATCGCGAGCTCCGGAACCGCCTGCGCGGTGCGGGAATGGTTGAGACGCGATTCAAACTCGTCGCGAAATTTCGCCACGAACGCAGCGGTCGGCATCGCGGCTGCATCGCCCAGCGGGCAAAACGTGCGTCCGAGCATGTTGTTCGCCAGTTCCGCAATTAAATCGATGTCGCTCTGCTGCCCGCCGCCATCGTGAAATCGCCCGATAATTTTTTTCAGCCATGCAGTGCCTTCGCGGCACGGAATACACCAGCCACAGCTTTCGTGCGCGTAGAACTTAATGGTGCGCAGCGCGACAGCCACGATATCGGTGTCTTCATCAAGCACCACCAGGCCGCCCGATCCCGCCATTGTCTTCGCCTTTGCGAGCGAGTCGTAGTCCAGTGGAATGTCGCACTCTTCCGCTTTCAACACCGGCGAAGACGACCCGCCGGGAATGACCGCCTTCAGTTTTTTCCCATTGCGCATGCCGCCGCAAACCTCATTGATCAGCCGCATCAGCGGGAAACCCATGGGAAGCTCGTAAACGCCCGGCTTGTTCACATGGCCCGATACGCACATCAGCCGCGTGCCGCCATTTTTCGGCAGCCCCAATTCCGCGTACCAGGCGCCGCCCTTTCGCAAGATCACCGGGATGGAGGAGAGCGTCTCGGTGTTATTCAAAATAGTCGGTGATTGGAATGCGCCTACTACGGCCGGAAACGGCGGCTTCAGCCGCGGAACGCCCCGTTTTCCTTCGAGCGACTCCAGTAACGCAGTCTCTTCTCCGCACTCATAAGCGCCAGCGCCGCTATGCGTGTACAGATCGAAATCCCAGCCGGATCCCAGAATGTTTTTGCCCAGGTATCCGCGCGCGTACGCCTCCGCAATGGCACGATCCACAATCTCAATCAGGTACCGGTATTCGCCGCGAATGACTACGTAACCTTTGTTCGATTTGATGGTCCAACCCGCAATCAGCATGCCTTCGATGAGCTGGTGCGGATCGTTCTCCATCAGCAATCGGTCTTTGCAAGTCCCGGGCTCACTCTCATCGGAGTTGCAAATCACGTACGACGGCTTGCCAGTATTCCGGGGCACGAAGCTCCACTTCATCCCGGTTGGAAACCCCGCTCCGCCGCGGCCGCGCAGGGAAGAAGCCTTCAGCTCGTCAATGATCGCTTCCGGCGTCAGGCCGATGGCTTTTTGAATTGCCACATATCCGTCATTCGCCAGATAGGTATCGATTGAAGTCGAATTCGGCAGATCGAATCGGTAGGAAATCACCATCTGTTCAAGCGGACTCGGTTCGTTGTAGCGCATGCGGATTACGAAGCCTTCCTGCCGTACGTGCCGTCGCGCAGCGCTGCCATTAACTGGTCAAACCGCTCCGGCGTCACGAAATGATGAAAATCGTAGTTCACTTGAATCGCGGGCGCCCAGGAACAGGCCCCGATGCACTCCACTTCCTCCAACGAAATGAGTCCGTCCCGACTCACCTCTTTATTGCCCAGCTTCAATGTCCGGCTCGCGTGGCTGTAAAGCTCCTCTCCGCCTACCGCCTGGCAGGCAATATTGGTGCACACCTGCACGTGATACTTGCCGAGCGGTTTGCGATGCAGCATCGAATAGTACCCGATTACCTCATCCACCTGCAGAGGCGTGACACCGCAGCGCCGCGCCACTTCTTCGACCAGTTCCTGGGTTACCGCTCCCAACTCGTCTTGCGCGTACAGCAGCATCGGCACCACCGCGGAGCGTTGCCGTCCCGGGGGATAGCTATTCAGCAATTTTTGAAAACGTTCTTCGAGCCCCGGCGAGAAGGTCATAGCTATCGATCCGTGTCACCCAGCACAAAATCGAGGCTCGCCATCACCGGGATCGCATCGGAAAGCAGAATTCCTTCGAGCATTGCTCCCAAAGCTTGCAAATTTCCAAAGCTGGGCGTTCGCATGAAAACGCGGTGCGGATTCGCCGTTCCGTCGCTCACCACGTAATAGGCCAATTCGCCGCGCGGCGATTCCGTCACTTGATAAACAGAGCTCGCCGGAACGCGGAAGCCCTCGGTCACGATCTTGAAATGGTAGATGAGCGATTCCATCTGCGTCTTCATCTTTTCGCGCTCCGGAAGCACAACGTGCGGAGCATCGGCGCGCCAATCGCCTTCCGGCATTCCCTCGAGCGCCTGTCTCACAATGCGCACGCTCTGCCGCATCTCTTCAATTCTTACTTCGTATCGCGCGTACACATCGTTCGCGGTACGCACCGGCACTTCGAAATCGAACTTGTCGTAGCTGCTATGCGGCGAATCCTTCCGTGCGTCCATATTCACGCCAGCGGCTCGCAGCATCGGGCCGGTCACGCCGAGATCGATCATCGCCTTCACCGGCATCATCCCAATCCCTTTGGTGCGGTTCACCCAAATCGGATTCGAGCTCAGCAGGTGATGATACTCCTCAATCCCGGTCGCGACCTTTTCGATAGTTCTCGCAACAGCCTTGTGCCAGCCTCGCGGCGGCTCCAATGCCAGCCCGCCAATCCGGATATAGCTGGTCATCATCCGCTGCCCGGAAAACATTTCGAAGACCTTTAAGATCTCCTCGCGCTCTCGGAAGGTGTAGAAATACACGGTCATCGCACCCACGTCCATGGCGTGCGTGCCCAGCCACACCAGGTGGCTTGACAGGCGCTGCAATTCGCTGAGCATGACCCGCATCCATTGCGCCATGGGCGGGATTTCGATGCCCAGCAGCTTCTCCACTGCCAGCGCGTAGCAAAGATTGTTATTCAGGTTGGCTAAATAGTCGACCCGATCTGTCAGCGGAACGCCTTGCTGGTACTTCTTGACTTCGAATTGCTTCTCAATGCCGGTATGGAGATATCCGACCTCCGGTCGCGCCTTGAGAATTTTTTCGCCATCCAGTTCCAGAACCACTCTCAGGACCCCGTGCGTGGACGGGTGCTGCGGGCCCATGTTCAGCGTCATCCGCCGCCCGCGCCCGGTTTGCTGTTCTAACGGAAGCTCAATGCCGGATGGGTCTTCAATGGCAAGTTCGTGCTCGGCATCGAGTGATGCGACATGCGCGTTCCCTTCTTTCATTGCTCGATCCTGTCTGACAACGCTACTCTTCCCGGTACGAGTACCTGTGGCCGTGAATCGGATAATCTTTACGCAACGGATGCCCTTCCCAATCCACCGGCATCATGATCCGCTCCAGGTTCGGATGGTTGCGGAATCGCACGCCGAACAGGTCGAACACCTCGCGCTCATACCAGTTCGCGCCACGCCACACGCCGCATAAGGAATCCAACTCCTCGTCTTCGTCGATTCGCACGCTTAGCCGCAGGCGATCCTTGTGTACCACCGAATGCAGAAGATAGACCACCTCGAAACGCGGCTCGCGCGGCCACCAATCGACAGCCGTCACCGCGCTCAGCCGCTCGAATCGCGATGTTTCCTTGAGCATGCGGCAAACGTTCACTATCTGCGACGCACTAATGAACAATACCGGTCCATCTGCCGCCGCGACGGCATCGACAATCGCCTCCGGAATCTGCTGCTCGATGGTAATCGCGGCCGGATCTTGCGCGACGGCCTCAGGCAGCACGCTTGCCCTCTGCTTTGTCTCCCGCGACTCCCATCCCGCGCTGCTCATCGGCCGACCAGTTCAGCACGCCTTTCTTCCAGATGTAAAAAAACCCGCATAACACCAGCACAATGAACAGCAGCATCTCGAAGAACGCGAACAGCTTTAACTGCCGGTAAATCACCGCCCACGGATACAGAAAAATCGCTTCGATGTCGAACAGGATGAAGACCATTCCAACCAGGTAGAATTTCACCGTGAAGCGTTCCCGCGCATTGCCCACGGGCTTCATGCCCGATTCGTAGGGCGTGGATTTGATGGGATCGCGAACGCGCCGCCCCAAAACCGCAGACAGCCCAATCATGGCGGCGGCAACCCCGATCGCAATTACAATTTGGATCAGAACCGGAAACCAAGTTTGAGCGTAACTGGCGGGCATGACGTGTCCGCTACCAGAGTAGCAATCGGAATATTCATATAATTAGCCCAGGGATACGAGATCCAAGTGCACTCGGAGATCATTCAGGTCATCGTCAACGGAGAGTCGAAACAAGTACCGTCGGACCAGTCCGTGACGACGTTGCTCGAGGTGTTGAAGATCGCATCCGACAGGGTCGCGGTCGAATTAAACAAGTCCATCGTTCGCAAACGCGATTGGGACCAAACCACTATCCCGAACGGCTCGCAGATCGAAATCGTCGAGTTCGTCGGCGGCGGGTAGACTGTTGCGAGCCGCTCGTTTTAACCACCCGGCTTGACTCTCGCTGGGAGTCTAGTACAATTTGGGGAGCCGCTCCACACTCTAAAACGGAAATAGGGCGTCATGTTCAAAACACGGAAAGTCCGTCCTGATTTGTCTCCGGATCAGCGGACATACACGAGTACGGATGTTGCGAAAATCGCCCAGGTGAGCCTGCGCCAACTGCAGTGGTGGGATGAGCGCAAGGTGGTGTCACCGCGCCACGAAGGTCACAAGCGCATTTACCTGCCCGAGGAAGTGATCGAGATCACCGTCATTGCCGAGCTTCGCAGGAAAGGCTTTTCGCTCCAGAAAATCCGCCGCGTCCTGCGCTTCCTGCAACGCGAGATGGGACGACGGCTTGCCGACGTGCTCTCGACCGATTCAAAGCTGCATCTGCTGACCGACGGCAAATCGATTTATCTCGAAGAGCAGCAGGAGCGCATCATCGATCTGCTGAAGAACGCGCGCCAACCTATGTTCCTGGTGTGCGTCAGCGATCAGGTGAAACGGCTGGACGAGGCTCCTAGGAAAGGCAATCGCAGCGAATCGTCGCTGGGACGCCGGATGAGAGCGGCGGTTTAGCCGCTCAGCACGAAATCCCGCTCCAAACGTCTATACTTGAAACAGAGCCCCGGGCGACAACGCGTGAGGGCCGATGTGCGCGATCGAGAAGGCGGAAGCGGCGGGATCCCGATCCTGCTCCCATCAATCGAAAGCTCTTTTAGATCTGGAGGTTCGATTGTCGTCCCAGCGGCGTTATTTCCTGATTGTTCCGCTTTTTCTTGGCACGTGTGCCATGTTGGGGGGTTTGTTCGGCCCCGGCGCTCAGCCCGTTTCGGCCGCCTCGCAGCATAACGCGAGCCCCACCTCCGACGACGACGTGAAGGCCAGCATTGAGGCTTTCACCAAGGTCTACGACATGGTGGACCAGAACTACGCCGACAAGCTCTCCGCCGATAAGGCGATTTATAAAGGTGCGATCCCGGGCATGTTGCGGACGCTCGATCCGCATTCGAACTTCTTTGATCCGAAAGATTTCGCAGGCCTGCGCGAAGAACAGCACGGCATGTATTACGGCGTCGGCATGACCATCGGCCCGCAACCCCGCACGGGCAAGACCATGGTCGTGCATCCTTTTGGCGGGACGCCCGCCTACAGAGCAGGCATCCGTCCGGGCGATATTTTGCTGGACGTCAACGACAAGCGGGTGGACAACCTGAGCACCGAGGAAGTAAAGAACCTGCTTCGGGGCCCCAAAGGCACGCCCGTTCAAGTGACAGTTAGCCGTGAAGGTGTGGCCAAGCCGATAACATTCAATCTGGTGCGCGCAGAAATTCCTCGCAACAGCGTCGATGAAGCCTTCTGGGTCAAGCCTGGCATCGCCTTCCTGCGCGTTCAACAGTTCACCGAGACCACCAGCCATGAAGTCGAAGACAACCTGAAAAACCTCGGCGAACAGAACATCAAAGGACTCATTCTCGATCTGCGTGAGAATCCCGGCGGCTTGCTGCAGGAAGGCGTTGCGGTCGCGGGCCGCTGGCTCGATCGCGGTCAGGTCGTCGTCTCCCATAAAGGCCGCGCTTATTCTGAGAAGCCTTACCTGGCACGCGGAAGCCAGTACGGCGAAAACTATCCGATTGTCGTGCTGGTCAATCGCTACTCTGCTTCGGCGGCGGAGATCGTAGCGGGCGCTCTGCAGGACCACGATCGCGCCTGGATTTTAGGGGACACCACGTTCGGCAAGGGACTCGTGCAGACTGTTTACCCGCTGAGCGACAACACCGGCCTCGCCCTCACGACGCAGCACTATTACACGCCGAGCGGTCGCCTTATTCAGCGCGATTACTCGAACCTCTCGTTTCTCGACTATTACTACGGCGACCGCAAGCAATCCACTAACCCGATGGACGTCAAGCAGACGGATCTCGGCCGTGTTGTCTACGGCGGCGGAGGCATCACGCCCGACGAAAAATTCCAGGAGCCGAAGCTCGATGCGTTCGAGTTGAACGTCTTACGCAAGAACGGGTTCTTCAATTTCTCTGCCCACTACTTCGCCACCCACGACATAAAACTTGCGAAAGGCTGGGTTCCCGATGAAGCCGTTCTCAACGACCTTCACGATTTCCTGATGAAAGAGGGTGTGGAGTTCACCGAAGCCGATTGGACTCGCGACCATGCGTGGCTGCGCGACCAGCTGCGGACGGAACTCTACGTCACTGCGTTCAGCTACGAAGATTCGCAGCAGATTGCCGTAGAACAGGATCCCGAAGTGCAGAAGGCGATCGCGGCGCTGCCTCAGGCGGCGAAGCTCCTGGCGCAGTCCAAGAGCCGGTACGAAAAACAACGCGCGAGCCTGATCCACTAAGCGCTCGTCTTCAAGTTTTGACGACAGCTACAGCGTTAGCTGAACCCCAGATCACCGTACTCGATACGGGTGGCCAATACACCCATCTCATAGCGCGGCGTGTCCGCGAGCTGGGCGTGTACGCGGACGTCCAGCCAAGTGACACCCCCGCATCGAGCCTGCGCGCCCGCAAAGGGCTTATCATCTCCGGCGGTCCGGCGAGCGTCTATGAAAGCGGCAGTCCCGGAATCGACCCAGGTGTCCTCCACACAGGCGCCCCTGTTCTCGGCATCTGCTACGGACACCAGCTCCTCGCCTATCATCTCGGCGGAAAAGTGGAGAAGGGCGAGCGCGGCGAATATGGGATTGCGCACCTTACCGTGAGTTGCGAAGACGCCCTGTGGAACGGCGTGCGGCATTCGCAGATCTGGATGAGCCATTTCGATACCGTCGCCGCGGCTCCCGCCGGATTCCGCGTGACCGCGTCGAGCGAAGTGTCGGGCATCGCGGCGATGTCGGATCCGGAGCGCAAGCTTTTTGGCGTTCAGTTTCATCCCGAAGTGGCGCACACGCACGCCGGTACCCGCATCCTTGAAAACTTCGTCTTCGGTATCTGCCGCGCGGACAGAGACTGGGATGTCTCCCAACGGGTTCCCATTGTCGAAGAGCAAATCCGCACCGCTGCAAACCATCGGAATATTTTCTTCTTCGTGAGCGGCGGGGTCGATTCTACGGTCGCCTACACGCTTTGCCTCCGCGCGCTAGGCCCGGAGCGCGTGTACGGCATCTACGTGGACACGGGCCTGATGCGGAAAGGCGAAACAGAATTCGTCCGCGGCATCTTTAAAGAACTCGGGGCCACACACTTTCTGGTCGATGAAGCCGAGCAGGAGTTTCTCAAGGCACTCAAGGGCGTGTACGATCCCGAACAAAAGCGTCGCGCCATCGGTGAGCAGTTCGTGAGAGTTCAGGAACGCATACTCGCGACGGAACACTTCCTGGACGGACACTGGATTCTCGGCCAGGGCACCATTTATCCGGACACCATCGAATCCGGCGGCACTGCCAAAGCCGATCTCATCAAAACGCATCACAATCGCGTCGCCGGCATTCAGGCGCTCATCGATTCTGGCCGGATCATCGAGCCACTCACGTCTTTTTACAAAGATGAAGTGCGGGAGATCGGACGCGAAATCGGCGTGCCGGATAAGTTTCTTTCGCGCCATCCCTTCCCCGGCCCCGGTCTCGCCATCCGCTGCCTCTGCTCGGAATCGGAAGAAAACAGCGTCGAAACGGCGGATGGCTTTCTTTTGCCCATCCGTTCAGTGGGTGTCCAAGGGGATGCGCGCAGCTATCGAAATGTTCTTTCGCTCACCGGCAAGCCCACTATCGACGCCATCCAGACGACTGCCCCAGCTCTCACCAATCGCCGCGCGGACATCAACCGCGTAGTAGCGCTTTGCGGCACGAAAGCGCCGATTGCCACCCTCAAGGTATTCGAAGCGGCGCTCACGAAACAACGCCTTGACCTCCTCCGCGACGCGGATTCCATTGTGCGCACCTTTTGCCTCGAAACGGGCTTTGAAGACAAAGTCTGGCAATTTCCCGTTATCCTGGTCCCGGCCGGCACACACGACGCGCCCGAATCGCTCGTGCTACGGCCTATCAACTCCGTCGATGGCATGACAGCCGACGTGGTTCTCATGCCTCAGGAACATCTCGACAGTCTCACTGCGCGCCTGCTTGCCCTGCCTGGAATCGCCGCGGTTTTTTACGACCTCACGCACAAACCGCCCGGCACGATCGAGTGGGAGTGAGGCGCTAAATCCGGTGAAAACTTTTCAAAATATCCTTCATGCTATACCGCAGCGCGATGGGCCGGCCGTGCGGACAAGTCATCGGATACTCGCACGCGGAGAGTGCGCGCAATAACCATTCGATTTTCTTCGGCTCGAGCTTCATATTGATCTTGATCGCGGCCCGGCACGCGATGGTGGCGCACACATTTCGGCGGATCTCGTCGAGCGATGCCGAGCGCAACTCCGTCTCCGCAATTTCTAAAATCTCAAACACGATCTTCTCGAGATCGCCCGGCCGAACCCCGGCCGGTGCTGCCTTGATGGCGATGGTTCTTTGCCCGAACGGCTCCGTCTCGAGGCCATGCGCGTTTAACTCGTCGGCGATGCGCGCATATTCGAACTGCTGGCTGGGCGTTAGCTGCAGAACCAGGGGCATAAGCAGTTGCTGAATCTCTACCGTCCCGGCTGCCCGCTGCTGCAATACCTGCTCGAACAAGACGCGCTCATGCGCGACGTGCTGATCGATGATCCACAACCCATCACGCCCGGCGGCAATTATGAAACTGTCGTGGAGCTGGCCCAAAGGACGTAAATCGGGCAGCCCAGCGAGGCTGTCGACGCGATCCCACTCCACCGGAAGCTGATCGAGCGCCCCGTGGGTATCCGGAACATGACGAATCCGCGGGGAGGCGGAAACCGCGACACCATCTCCGACCACCGGCTGCCACGCGGGCGGGCTGATCGTCACTTCGGGCAATATCGCTGTATCGGCTGGCTGAGCTTCCAGCGGTTCCGATTCAACAGCGACCGCCTCGATAGCTGCCGTAAACTCCGAGAAGGGAAGCGCAGCGCCGCGTTGTGGTACACCGCGAACGGGAGTCGGTGAATTCGGCAGTATCGGCATACTGGAGACCGGGCGGCTCTCCATCAACACTTCGCGAATGGTATCCCGCACGAAATCGTGCACTGAGCTGCCATGCCGAAAGCGCACCTCTGTCTTCGCGGGATGCACATTTACATCCACTTCGCCCGGATCGCAACTCACAAACAGCAGCGCGAAGGGATAACATCCCGCTGGCATAAGGTTGTGGTACGCCGCTGAAATAGCGTGTATCAGCACTTTGTCGCGAATGAGTCGCCCGTTCACAAACAAGAACACCGAATTACGATTCGGCTTCTGTACGTGCGGCCCGGAAATCAGCCCCTCCATCGCAAACTGCGCGGTCTCCGCTTCGGCGGGCTGCTCCGCGGGACGGCTGTTGAGAGCAGCATAGGGCGCCGGGAGCCGCAACTCGAAGGTACGCGTGCCCAAATCGATCAGGTCTTCCATCGCCTCCGACCCAAAAACCTGAAATGCGCGGTCGCGCAAGGTTGCCGCTGGGGTCGCGCTTAACAATTCGCGCCCTTCGTGATGCAGGTCGAATCGCTTGTTCGCGTGTCCCAGGCTGTAGTGCGTCAACAAGGACCCAATATGAGACAGCTCGGTTTGATCGGACCGCAAAAATTTCTTTCGCGCGGGTACATTGAAAAACAGGTCGCGAACCGTGATCGTGGTGCCAGGCTCGCGCGCAATCTCGTCGCATCGCAGCAGCTTACCGCCCGCAATCTCGACCGCTGTGCCCGTCTGTTCATCGGCCGATCGCGTTTCGAGCCTCAATCGGCTCACGGATGCGATGGAAGGCAGCGCCTCTCCGCGAAAACCGAGGGTTGCAATCGCCAGCAGATCCGTCACTTGGCTCAGCTTGCTGGTAGCGTGCCGCTCGAAGGCCAGAAGCGCGTCATCGCGAAGCATGCCGCAGCCGTCGTCGTGAATTCGAATCATGCGCCGGCCGGCATTTTCGACATCGATGCGAATCTCGGTCGCACCCGCATCGAGCGAGTTTTCGAGAAGTTCCTTTACTACAGAAGCGGGGCGCTCCACCACCTCACCCGCCGCGATTTTGTTCGCGACATTGTCGGAGAGGATGCGTATGCGGCCCATGTGGCAAACCGCTTCCTCACGGTCGCGGCTGTGTTTGGCTTATAAATAGGCCGCTAGCCGCTCATGGCAGCCAAAAACTCCGCATTGCTGCGCGTCTTACCCAATTTGTCGAGCAAAAGCTCCATCGACTCCACTGGCGATAAGGGATTCAGCACCTTGCGCAAGACCCAAACGCGATTGAGTTCCTCGCGCGGCATCAGCAGCTCTTCTTTCCTGGTTCCGCTCTTATTGATGTCGATCGCCGGGAATACGCGCTTGTCAACCAGCTTTCGGTCGAGATGGATTTCCATGTTGCCCGTGCCTTTGAATTCTTCAAAGATCACATCGTCCATCCGGCTTCCGGTATCGATCAACGCCGTCGCCACGATGGTCAGCGATCCGCCTTCTTCAATATTGCGAGCCGCTCCGAAGAATCGCTTCGGGCGCTGCAGCGCGTTCGAATCGACGCCGCCGGATAACACCTTGCCCGATGGCGGCACGACGGTGTTGTAGGCACGAGCGAGTCGCGTAATCGAATCGAGCAGAATCACCACGTCCCGCTTATGCTCGATCAAGCGCTTCGCCTTTTCGATCACCATCTCCGCGACCTGGACGTGTCGAGAGGCCGGCTCGTCGAAGGTGGAGCTGATCACTTCGCCGCGCACGGACCGCTGCATGTCGGTCACTTCTTCGGGACGCTCATCGATCAGCAGCACAATCAGGTTGATTTCGGGGTGATTCGTCGTAACGGAGTTCGCGATACTTTGCAGAAGCATCGTCTTGCCGGTACGCGGCGGCGCGACAATTAAACCGCGCTGCCCTTTTCCCAGCGGTGTCAGTAAATCCATGACGCGGCCGGAGAAGTTGTCCTTGGCCGTTTCGAGCTTAAGCCGCTCATCGGGATACAGCGGCGTGAGGTTGTCGAAGAATATCTTGTTGCGCGATTCCTCGGGCGGCTCGAAATTGATCGCGTCGACCTTGATCAGCGCGAAATAACGCTCGCCTTCTTTCGGGGGCCGAATCTGTCCGGATACCGTATCACCGGTCCGCAGATCGAAGCGCCGGATCTGCGAAGGCGAAACATATACGTCGTCCGGTCCGGGCAGATAGTTATACTCGGGCGCGCGCAGGAACCCGAATCCGTCGGGCAAGCACTCAAGCACTCCCTCTGAAAAGATGAGCCCGCTCTTTTCCGCCTGCGTCTGAAGGATCTTAAAAATCAGCTCCTGCTTACGCAGACCGGCCGCGCCGGCGACACCCAGATCTTTTGCAATCTGGTTAAGAGCCTGAATACTCATGTCCTTCAGCTCCACGAGATCGAGCGTCGTGGTTCCGTTCTTTTGCCCTTGCGCTCCGGTGTTGCCGATGGAGTGCCTGCCGCGCCGCTAATAGCCCTGCTGCGGACCCGGCTGTGGACTGCCCTGAGTTGCCGCAGGCGCCTGTGTCGCGCTGGGCGGCGCCGCCCCTGAAACGACGGCTGCGGAGCTATTCTCGGGTCCCGCTTTTGCTTCACCGCCGCCAAGCCGAGCGCCGCCGGGTCTTCCGTTTGGCCTTGCGTCGCCTTGCCGGATCTCTCCAGCCGGGCGCGGACGCGCAGCGGGATTCCGTTCAGGCCGGGCCTCTGGCGCCTTCGTTTCAGCGCCTTTGCTTTCTCCAGCGCCCGTGACGACCTTTACCTCGCCGCTTTCGCCGGCAGGCTTCGCTTCCTCGTTCGGTGGTTGGGGCTTCTCGGTGGGCGTGCCTTCGGTGGCAGCCGCGGGGCCTACTGCTGGTTCTTGATCTTCGAGATGATTTGCCAAATTTCCCTCACTCCCCGGCCGTCTATGGCCGAGAACGGCACTGGCTGCTGGTCCTCTAACTTCTGTTGGACCGCGGCCAATCCGGTTTTTTGTTGGTTGTTACTTTTCAATTTGTCGACCTTGGTGACAATCACCTGGTATCGACGGTTGTGGAACTCAAGCCAGGCCTTCAGTTCCAGATCCATGTCCATCCATCCGCGCCTGGCGTCGATGAGCAGCAGCGACAGCCCAAGGCTGTGCCGCCCTAATAAATAGCTTTCGATCAGCTTCTTCCACCGAGCACGCTCTTCGAGCGATGCCTGCGCGTACCCGTAACCGGGTAAATCCACGAACCGGACCTGTTCGTCGATCTTGAAAAAATTGATCAGCTGCGTGCATCCGGGACGCGCGCTCGTAAACGCCAATCCCGATTGCCCGACGAGCCGGTTCAACAGGCTCGATTTGCCAACGTTGCTTCGCCCCAAAAAGGCGATCTCGATTGGCCCGTTCTCGCGCTCCGGCGGAAACTGATGCGGATGCGCCGCACTGGTGATCAGCTCACACGGCGCTTTTGGCCGCCCTTGTGAGCGTATCCCTAACACGCCCGCTGCTGCTTCGGTTCCTACCACAGCTTATGAATCTCCGGATGCGGAGTCTGCTTGCCTGCCGTAGCTTCAGTGCGTCAGATTGTCTTCGAGCCGTTCGACCAAGTCAGCCGCGGTCGCCGCCGGCGCCAAAGGCAACGCCACAATCTCCCGTTCGAGCGCAATCTTAAGCACTTGATCCATCGAGGTAACGCAGAGCAATTTCATCTCCTTCCGGATGTTCTCCGGAATCTCAACAAGATCCTTTTCGTTATCTCGCGGCACAATCACTTCGAAGATGCCCTGGCGATGCGCCGCAAGCAGCTTCTCTTTCAACCCGCCTATCCCTAACACCCGTCCCCGTACCGTAATCTCGCCGGTCATGGCGATATCGCAACGTACCGGAATACCGGTCAGTGCACTGCAAATGCTGGTCGCAATCGTAATCCCAGCCGACGGCCCGTCCTTCGGGATCGCGCCTTCCGGCACGTGCACGTGAATGTCCAGATGCCGGTAGAAATCCTTCGGCAATCCCAGATACTGCGCACGCGATCGCACGTAACTCATTGCGGCTTGCGCCGATTCCTGCATGACGTCGCCGAGCTTGCCGGTAGTCATCATCTTGCCTCGGCCTTCCATGACGGTTGCTTCCGTCGTCAAAATCGATCCGCCGACTTCGGTCCACGCCAAGCCGGTAGTCGCGCCAATCTCGTTGGTCTTCTCCGTATCGAGATCGCGGAATCGTATCGGCCCGAGCATCTCACTGACCTTGTCCGGCGCGATCACCACTTTCTCGATTGGAACCAGTGGCGGTTCTTCCTTCTTGGCCTTCTTCCTGCCCTTTTTAGCGGGCTCGGCGGCCTCTTCGGGTTGCGCCTGCACTTCGTCTTCGATCACTTCCACCTCAGGCGTCTCCGCCACTGCGTCTTCACTTGGCGTCGCCTGGGCGTCAACCACCTTGCGCGCCACCTTGCGGCAGAGGTTGCCGATCTCGCGTTCCAGGTTTCGCACACCCGCCTCGCGCGTGTAGGACTGGATCAGCGTCTGCAATCCCTGGTCGGTGAATTGTACCTGGTCTTCGGTCACACCGGTGTCTTTCCGCTGCTTCGCTACCAGGAAGCGCTTGGCGATCTCCAGTTTCTCCAGTTCGGTGTAACCGGATAGCCGGATCACTTCCATGCGATCCTGCAACGCCGGTGGGATGGTGTGCAGCACGTTTGCCGTGGCAATGAAAAACACCTGGCTCAAGTCGTACTCGACATCCAGATAGTGATCCATGAACATATAGTTCTGTTCCGGATCGAGCACCTCAAGCAACGCCGCGGACGGATCGCCGCGGAAATCCATCGACATCTTGTCGATCTCATCCAGCATCAGCACAGGATTTCTTGTCCCGGCTTTCTTCATCATCTGGATGAGCTGCCCAGGCAGCGCGCCAATGTAGGTTCGGCGATGGCCGCGGATTTCGGCTTCATCCCTGACGCCGCCGAGCGACAAACGGACAAATTTACGCCCGGTCGCCTTGGCGATCGACATTCCCAAGGAGGTCTTGCCGACGCCCGGAGGTCCGACAAAACACAGGATGGAGCCTTTCGGGTTCTGGACTAAACGCCGCACCGACAAAAATTCGAGAATGCGTTCTTTGATCTTTTCGAGGCCGTAGTGATCGTTTTCCAGAATCTGTCCGGCATACCGCAGGTCGCGGATTTCTTTCGTGCGCTTCTTCCACGGCACAGCCAGCAGCCAGTCGAGATAATTGCGCGAAACCGTCGATTCGGCCGACATCGGCGGCATGCCTTCGAGACGCTTCAGCTCGGCCGTGGCCTTCTCATGCGCATCCTTGGTCATGCCGGCGGTGTCGATTTTCTTCTTTAGCTCGTCGTACTCGCTTTTCTCGCCGCGCCCCAACTCCTTCTGGATCGCCTTGATCTTCTCGTTGAGGTAATATTCCTTCTGCGCCCGCTCCATCTGCCGCTTCACCCGGCCTTGAATCGTGCG
Source organism: Bryobacteraceae bacterium (assembly GCA_039583505.1). GTDB lineage: Bacteria > Acidobacteriota > Terriglobia > Bryobacterales > Bryobacteraceae > Bog-105. Next base: position 19,208 of record JAVKSW010000004.1, read on the forward strand.
ATCGACGTTCAGCTTCTCAATCTCGATATCCAGCAGATCCGCCACTCGCGTCAGCCGGTCCACCGGATCGAAGATCTCGAGCAGTTCCTGACGTTCTTCAATGGTGAGCTGCAGGTTCGCGCCCACCGTATCGGCCAGCTTGCCCGCCTCATCGGTACGGATGGCGGCGATCATCGTCTCGTAGTTCAGGTTTTGGCTCAGCTTGACGTACTGCTCGAACAGCGTGGTCACCCGGCTGGTCAAACCTTCGAGCTGCGTCCCCTGCTCCACCTTGTAGGTGATGGTTTTGACCACGGCCCGGAAGTATCCCTCCTCTTCGCTGACGGAGATAATTTTTCCGCGCTCTACGCCTTCTACCAGAACCTTGATGTTCCCGTCGGGCTGCTTCAAGCTCTGGACGATATTCGCAACCGTGCCGACCTGGTAAATCTCGTCCGGCCGCGGCTCGTCAACGGAAGCATCATGCTGCGTAGCCAAAAAAATCTTCTTGTCGCCTAACAAGGCTTCTTCCAGGGCCCGGACACTCGATTCCCGTCCCACCACAAACGGCGTCATCATGTACGGGAAGATCACCACGTCCCGAATGGGCATCATCGGCAATCGCTTGGTATCCGTTTTATCCTTCGTTGTGACCATTTTGACTTTCTGGCGGAGTGTTGTTCCCTGACCGAGGGATTAGAAGACGAATCGCGGCAGCCTTCGCGTCCGGCGCCCGCCGGCACGAAGAACTCGGTTTGGTGCGACCAGTGGCTGGCTAGCCCGCCTTCTCGAGCACAGCCATGTTGATCTTTTGCGAGAGCACCATCTCCTTGCTGACTACAAACTCGCGAACCTTCTTAAACGTCGGGAGATAGTACATCAAATCCAGCATGAGATCTTCCAGGATCATGCGCAGACCCCGCGCCCCCACCTTGCGTTCCATCGCAAGCTGCGCAACTGCTTCCAGGGCATCGTCGCTAAACTTGAGCTTAACATTCTCGAACTCAAACAGCTTTTGATACTGACGTACAATCGCGTTCTTGGGCTTCGTGAGAATTTGCACCAGGGCTTCTTTCGATAGATCTTCGAGAACGGCGGTGACGGGCATGCGCCCAATGAACTCCGGTATGAAGCCGTATTTGATCAGATCCACGGGTTGACATTGCGCCAGCAGGTCCACGTCGCGCCTGACCGCGCTGGAGCCGCGGCGTCCGCATTCCTTATCGTCCGGAGGGACAAACCCGATAGACTTGCTCCCCGAGCGGCGCGCAATCACCTTTTCTAATCCCACAAATGCACCGCCGCAGATGAAGAGAATGTTCGTGGTGTCGACGGGCGTAAACTCCTGGTGCGGATGCTTGCGGCCACCCTGCGGGGGCACATTCGCGACCGTTCCCTCGAGTATTTTCAACAGGGCCTGCTGAACGCCCTCACCGGAAACATCGCGCGTAATCGACGGGTTCTCGTCCTTGCG
>JAVKSW010000005.1:0-20245 GCA_039583505.1 Bryobacteraceae bacterium
GGCTCAAACACATGGGCCCGTACGGCGGACGGCGCCTTCCGGCACGGGCGCGGTTCGAGGCTCAGTGAAAGACGACACCGGCGGCGTGATTCCCGGCGCCGTGGTTACCTTGGCCAACCAGAAAGGTACGGTCCAAACAGTAAAGACCGAGGGCGACGGAAGCTACGCGATTCGCGGCGTCGCGCCGGGCACTTATACAGTCTCGGCCACGTACGCGGGGATGCAGCAGGAGGGGGTAATTACAGCTACCGTTGCGGCTGGTCAAGCCGCTACCGGCAACGTGGTGATGACGGTTCAATCACAGCGGCAAGAGGTTACAGTGACCGATACAAGCACCAACACGGTCAGCACGGAGGCTTCGAACAACGCGACAGCACTGGTTCTGAGGAAGGAGGATCTCGACGCGCTGCCCGACGATCCAGACGACCTCGAGGCCGACTTGCAGGCGCTTGCCGGACCAGCGGCGGGACCTGGCGGGAATCAGATCTTTATCGACGGCTTTACGGGCGGACGGCTGCCTCCCAAGGAATCGATCCGTGAAATCCGCATCAACTCGAATCCGTTCTCGGCGGAGTTCGACAAGCTGGGTTACGGCCGCATTCAGATTTTCACGAAGCCTGGATCGGACAAATTTCACGGCCAGGCGTATTACGACATCAGCGACAATATCTGGAACGCACGCAATCCTTACGTCCTGACATCGCCGCCCTTCCGGACGCAGTTGTTCGGCGGGAATATCAGCGGACCGCTAGGCAAGCACGCCAGTTTCTTTATCGACGCGGAGCGCCGGAATATCAATGACAACGGCGTACTGGACGCGATCATCCCAACGCCCGATTTCCTGGGGGTTCAGCGGGATCCTCAAACCTTCTTTCCAACGCCGCAAATGAGGACCACTGTCAGTCCCCGGGTGGATTATCAACTTGGCGCGAACAACACATTGAGCTTCCGCTACGAATATCTTGCGAATGATCGTCCGGTGACGGGGATCGGCACCTATGCGTTGCCCGCGACAACCGTTGGCAATACACCGCTGGGAAACCTTACTTTTCCGAGCACCGGTTTCAGCTCGAGCACGACCGAACACACGGTGCAGATTGTGGAAACGGCGGTGTTGAGCGCGAAAGTGGTCAATGAAACGCATTTTCAATTCGACCGGTCAGACGTGACGCAAGCGAGCCAAAGCACAGCGCCGCAATTGAATGTCGAGCAGTCGTTCATTGGCGGCGGTTCCGGGTATAGCGCTCCGGGTTATCCCAATAGCTCACAGCTTGGAAACTTCTACGAGCTGCAGAACTATACGTCCGTTACCTGGGGAGCTCACACGATGAAGTTCGGGATACGAAGCAGAACGACCATGGAGAACGACTCAACACCGCAGAACTTCAACGGCAGATTCATTTTCCAGGGCGGTGCGTTTCCTCTTCTCGGTTCCAATTTGCAGCCGATCCCGGGGGAGACGACGCGTCTGCAATCCATTGATCAGTACCTGCTGACCGAGCAGCTGCTTGCTTCCGGACTTAGCAGCCAGCAGGTGACCGCGATGGGTTACGGGCCGACCAAATACACGGTGAACGCGGGCAATCCAAACATCGGGTTAAATCAAACCGACATCGGTCCTTTCGTTCAGGACGATTGGCGAGTGAAATCGAACCTGACGTTGAGCTTTGGCCTGCGTTGGGAATGGCAAACCAACATCAGCGATCACACGGATTTTGCGCCTAGATTCGGCTTTGCGTGGTCACCGGATGCAAAGCGCGGCACGGGACGGGCGAAGACCGTGATTCGAGGCGGTTGGGGCATGTTCTACGATCGCTTCTCAATCGCAAATGTGGAGACCGCGTCTCGATATCTGCAAAGTAATCCATTGCAAACGTATACTCTCGACAACCCCGCCATTTACAACGCGACATTCAGCACTCAGATACCGATATCGGATCTCACCGCTAGCCCGGCCTCCCAGATTTATCAGATCGATCGCAACCTGAAAGCTCCTCGCCTGATGCAAACGGCCATTGGTGTCGAACGGCAGCTCTCCGCTCACACGACGCTGGCGTTCAACCTCATGAATTCGCGCGGCGTACATGAACTGCTGACGGACGATATCAACGCTCCGTATGCCATGCCAGGCTTCGACCCACCGGGGCAATCCCTGTTTGCGGGCGGCGCGCGCGGGACAGTGAACTCCAATGACGTTTGTTGCAGGCCGTATGCGAATGTATTTCCCGGTGACATTTACGATTACCAGTCGGTTGGAACTTTCAAGCAGACCATGGCCATGGTGAACGTTAACACCTCGATTGGCAAATGGCTGACTCTATTCACTCGCTATTCGTATGGCGACGCGCACAGCAATACGGATGGGCTGGGGACCATGCCGGCGGACCCATACAACATTGCCGCCGACTGGGGACGCTCCTCTCTGGACCTGGAGCACAATTTTTTCCTGGGGGGATCGATTTTCGCGCCTTGGGGGCTGCGTTTCTCGCCGTTTATGATTGTGCACAGCGGCATCCCGTTCAACGTCACCAGTGGAACAGATTTGTATCTGACGGGCGCCGCGAATCCAGCGGCACGGCCGTCAGTGAATACTACAACGCCGGTGCTCTCCCACGGAGTTCCGGTTGCTGGTGAGTACAACCCCGACCCATCTGTTCCCACGCCTGGAACTTCCGACATGATCGAACGGAATGCGGGAACCGGGCCGGCGTTTATTGGCTTAAACCTGCGCGTCAGTAAGACCTGGGGGTTCGGGACTACGAAGTTCGCCGGACCTTCCGGCGGAGCGCGGGCGGGTGGAGGCGGTGAACACGGCGGCGGCTTCCGCGGTTTTGGGGGGGGTCCGCACGGCTTTGGCGGTCCGAGCGGGGAGCATCGCTACAACGTGACGGTCTCGGCGAATGCGCGCAACATTTTAAATCACACAAACTACAATTCACCGGTGGGAGTTTTGACGTCGCCAGCTTTTCTGCAATCAAACGGAATCACCGGAGGGTACTCGGCAGAGAACACGTCGAGCGAGAATCGCAGGCTGGATTTGCAACTGCGGTTCACGTTTTAGCGATTCGGCGGCCACACGCTATGCGTTCGGCACCGCGAGACGCATCACCAAGAACGCGAGCGCCGCGACGAGACCGGCGGCTGGGATGGTGAGAATCCAGGCGACCACGATGTTTCCCGCGACATTCCATCGGACGGCGCGGACGCGCTGAATGGATCCGACGCCGGCGATGGCGCCCGCGACTGCGTGCGTGGTGGAGACGGGCAGGCCGAGCGAGGTTGCAAACAGAATGGAGAGAGCGGATCCGGCCTCGGCGCAAAAACCACTCCTTGGCTTCAGCCGTGTGAGGCGGGTCCCTACAGTGCGGACAACGCGCCATCCGCCGCTCAGGGTTCCCAACCCCATGGCGGAGGCAGAAGCAAGGATCACCCAGCCGGGAACATGAAACCCGCGCTGAAAACCGCCGACAACCAGGACGGCGGTAATGATGCCCATGGTTTTCTGCGCGTCGTTCGTTCCATGAGCACAACTCAACAGGCATGCCGAAAAAATCTGCGCGTGCCGAAAATAGCGGTCCATCATTCTTGGGGTGTAGCGGTGGAAGACCCAGTACACGGCAATCATCAGCCCGTAGCCCAACACGAGGCCGATGAGGGGCGCCAGCACAATGAAAGCGAGCGTGCTCGGCCATTTTCCAACGATCAGCCCGTTGAAGCCGGCCTTGGCGACGGCAGCCCCGGCGTAGCCGCCTATCAAGGAGTGCGACGAACTGATCGGCAGACCCACGTACCACGTCAAAACGTTCCAAACAACTGCGCCGACGAGACCGGCCAGCAGCACATAGGGAGTGACTATGTCGATGTTGACGAAACCCTTGCCCACAGCAGAGGCAACGCCCGTACCGAGGAAGAAAGCCGCTAAGAAATTGAATACGGCCGCTAGCCCTACCGCCTGGAGGCGGGTCAGAACACGTGTCGCTACTACGGTTGCAACGGAATTCGCGGCATCGTGAAAACCGTTCACGAAATCGAAGATCAAGGCGATGCAGATGATGACGACCACGAGTCCAAAAACGGACATGGTCAGCTATTCTTTACCGCAACATTTTGGATGACGTCCGCAACGTCCTCACAGTAATCCGTTGTGGCCTCAAGAATCTCGAAGACCTCTTTTTGCTTAATGAGGGTAAGCGCGTCGAGGTTGGAGCTGAACAGCCGGGCTACGAGAGTGCGCTCAATCGCGTCCGCTTCGTTCTCCAGCCTATTGACTTCGATGCAATCGTCCCAAACGGCGCTCCGGTGTTCCAGAGCGACGAGCGCACGAGCGAGCGCCTGGCACGAATCGTCGATCATACGGCCGAGTTCCAAGGCGGGACTGGGAATGGGATCGAGGCGATACGCGACGATGCGAAATGTAGCATCTTCGATGGAATCGAGGACGTTGTCGAGACTGGTGGCAAGCGTCTGGATGTCTTCCGGATCGAAAGGGGTGATGAAGGTAGATTGCAGCCTGTTAAAGATCTGGTGAATCAGCTCGTCCGCGTTGCGTTCCAGGGCTTCCATCTGCTTGGAGATGTCGCACATTCCCTGGTAACCGCCCTTCAATCCGGAGATCAGAAGCTGCGAGGATTGGCACAGGATTTTGACGTGCTGATTGAAAAGTTCAAAGAACTTTCCATCGCGCGGTAAGAGGTTCATACGGAGAAGGCAGTGACCGCCGCGGCGTAACTGCTTTGTAACGTTACCACAGGTATGGAATGAGAGCCTTGACGCGATGTTTGTACTCGACGTATTGCGAACCAAACTGCTCGAGCATGAAGGATTCTTCGGTCGCGGACTTCAAACGCAGTGTGAGCGTGGCGATCGCCAGCGCGATCAAGGCACGAACTTCACCGATGGCAATGACAGTGCCAAGCAGCGCCAGTAAGATACCGGAGTAAATGGGATGGCGCACCACCGAGTAGGGGCCGCTGCGGATCAGTTGGTGATCTTCTTTCAGCGTCACGGTGCCGCTCCAGTTCCTTCCGATGGTGAAGCGTGCCCATAATGCGACCGCAATTCCGGCTAGCGTCAGCGCGAACCCGAGATCGGCGATTTCCGAAGAACTGGGCAGAAACCGCCAGGCAAGAAATCCCCGGCGCAGATCTTCGTTGAAAAAGAATAGGGCGGCCAGAATACCGAGTGCGAGTTGCCCGAGCCGAGAACCGGTGGATTGGGTGCGGACGGTGCGCTTGGACGTAAACGCGCTGATTACCCAAATAATCAACACCGCCCACCACGCATAACCGATCAGGTGGTAAACGTCTGTGTGCATTGTCGTATTAGTTTCGCGCGGACGAGGCAAGCGCCTGCTCAGCAAGGACCAGCGCACCCGCCACCCCCGCGCGAGTACCAAGCTGGGGCGGCTGGATGTATTCATCGAGGTGGTCAATGAGCTCGGCCCGTTGAATGTAGTTATTCATGAGGCGCGCGAATTCTACTCTGATCAGCGAAAACAAATGGCTTTGCTGCATAACCCCGCCGCCTAGCAGAATGCGGCGGGGCGAGAGCGTCACCGTCAGGTCGACGAGGCCAAGCGCCAGATAGTGAGCCTCCAGCTTCCACGCGGGATGATCCGGGGGCAACGTGGCCGCCGGAGCGGCCCAACGTGTTTGAAGGGCGGTGCCGGACGCCAAGCCTTCCAGGCAATCTCCGTGGTACCGGCAGATCCCGGGGAAAGGATCTCGCGCGCGATCGTGCGGGATGTAGAGATGCCCGATCTCGGCGTGCATCAGACCGTGAATCACATCTCCGTGAACGAGCGCGCCGCCACCAATGCCGGTGCCGATTGTGAGATACACAGCGTCAGATAAGTCTCGCGCCGCGCCCCACCGCGATTCGCCGAGGAGCGCAGCGTTCACGTCCGTGTCGAGCGCCACCGGCACGCGGAGCGCTTGTTCGATCGCACCCACTAAGTTGTAATTCTCCCAGCCTGCTTTGGGTGTAGAAGTGATGTGTCCGTAGGTGGCGGACGAGGGATCGAGATCAACGGGACCGAAAGAGCCGACGCCCACCGCCTCAAGCGGCCCGACCCCGTTGGTCTTGAAAAACTCGACCACACTGCCGACCGTGATTTCAGGCGTGGAGGTTGGAAACTGAGCAGTTCTAAGGTCGTCGGGATGGGTGCCAAGCGCGCATACGAACTTTGTGCCGCCTGCTTCGATAGCTCCAAACATGTTCCTGAGTATATGCAAGCGAGTTCGCGCGAATCGTTCGCACGATTGGGCACGGCCTCGAGCGGGTTCTGCGGTTTAGCCTTTGAGTTCGCTGAGCGTTTTGCCGACGGCGCCTGGACCGAAGTTAATACGGGCGTCCTTGATGCTTACGCCGGCGACTTCGATGCGATTTAGATTGGTGGTTCCGATTCCGACCGCTTCGGCGAGCTTAAGCGTATTATCGCCACGGATGAAGGGCGAAGTGCCGCGATCGGCTTGCGGACTGTAGCTCATGACAGCCATCCCGACAGCATCGACGCAGACTGGATTGCGTCCGGCGATGATCACGCCTGGTGTCATGCGTTCCAGACCACGCAGCCAGGGGCCCTCTCCGCCGCGCACTGTCTCGACGCCATCCACAATCGCCAGATCGACAGGACGAATGCCGATTTGATCGACAACAATGCGGGGAACGCGATATCCCGGATCTCGAGGCGAATCGGGATGAAGCTCCGCATCCACTCCCGAGGGAGCTTTGGTCGTGCCTTGATGAAGGACAGGGCCGCGTTCCTTGGTGGCCCTTTCATTGCCGTTCGGCCCGCAATCACCACCGTACAACGAGCACGGCGTGTCGCCGAAGCAGTTCTTCATCGACATGGTCACGCCGGCTATCCAGTGGTTCTTGAGCTTGGCGAGCGAGGCAAAGACATCGCAAGCGACAAATGCCTGGTTCAAATGGTATGCGGGATACATGTAGCCGCCCCATGGCACCTTGAGGCGAACGTATTGCTTATATTTGCCGAGGTTTTGAACGTTTTCCCAATCGACCGCGACACCGAGATTGTTAATGGCCGCGACATCGATGCCGTAGCGGGCCCAGAGGCCGAGATCTTGATCGCCAGGGAAGAAGCTCTCGATGATGCGCACGCGCCGGGCGCCCGCTTTCGCCAATAAGTGGACGGTGGCAGCAATGCTTTCGCCGTTGACACGATACGGAAGGTCGGGCGTAAGAGGCCACCCCGCCGGGTTACCGGTAAGATTCACCTTTAGACCGACGGTCTTGCCACGGACCAGTTTTTGAATACCGCCGATCTGGTCGAAGGCGCTCGATAATTCCGTGCCGAAGTCGGCGTAATCCCGACAGCGCACGATGGAGACTGCGCTGGCGGGAGCGGCCGCTTTCAAAAGCTTAGGTACGCCCAGTGCGGCGACTCCCGCTGTTGCACTCGTAACAAGCATCTGGCGGCGCGTGGAGAGGGATGTGAGATCGCGGTGTTTCAAGATGTCGGCCTCCTCTCTTATCCTAGCTGGACGCAGCGGCCTCCTGCGGACGTCACCGGTTCAGAGCCGCCATTCGGCAGCGCATCTTTTGGATGCAGCATCGGGATGTTGCAGCGGGATGTAACATCGGAGACGCATGAATCAATGGAAGATCAGCCGCCGTCGCGTTTGTAAGCTCCTTGCGAGCACTCCGATCATAAAGGCGTTCGGGGCAGGTCAAAATATGTACCTGTCGCTGAACAGCGTATTGATTTCGAACCGGGTGCCGTGGCCCGAATTTGCCAGATTGGCTGCGAAAACAGGATTCCCAGGAACGGATGTCATGCTCGAGGCGGCGATGGGCATCGGCGCGGCAGAGACGAATCGCTATCTCGCCGAGTTGAAGGTCAAGCCGGCGGTTCTCAATTTCCCGGTCGAGTTTAGAAAAGACGACGCAGCCTTTATGTCCTCGCTGGCAAGACTGGAGCCGGCCGCAAAGTTCGCCGCCGACATCCATTGCCCGCGCATGATCACGTATATTTTGCCGTCAAGCGACACGCCCAAAGAGGAGCTTCGAGGCGTTTACAAACAGCGTTTCACCCAAAGCGCACAGATTCTGGCGAAGTACAACGTGCGCTTGGGCCTGGAGTTTCTGGGACCGCTGCACTTGAGAAAACAGCACCGGTATGAATTTATCTGGCGCATGAACGACATGCTCACGTTCGCGAAAGAGTGCGGCCCGAACGTGGGGCTGTTGTTGGATTCCTGGCATTGGCATCATGCCGGCGCGACAACAGAGGACATCGTCGCCGCGGGTCGCGATCGCATCGTGCATGTGCATTTCAACGATTCGCCCAATCTGCCGCCGGAACAGATTCGGGACAACCAGCGGCTCCTGCCGGGCGAAGGTGTTATTAACCTGGTCGGTTTCTTGCGGGCCTTGCACACGATCGGCTACACGGACGCGCTGAGTGTGGAAGTATTCGGGCGTCTGAAGGACGCGCCGCCAGAGGAAGCGGCCAAGCTTGGGCTCACCAGTTCGCTCGCGGTGTTTCGCAAAGCGGGCGTGCCGGAAGGCTAGTGCGAAGGCCCGCCGGCGCGGGCTTGTTCATCGCACCACACGCAATTGAGCATTGTCCCGAGCCACTGTGACCGTCTTTCGACGGTCAGCACCCAAGGCCGATTCTGCCAGGGTGGATCGTGCCGGACGTGGCGGGTATGACCGCACTCGAGATCAGCGACCCAATGCCCTTCCTCGTCCTGATGAAAGCCGATGATCGCTCGCTCCATGCTAACGCTTGGACGGCAAAAAGAGGGAAAGTTGCTCAGCGTTTAGTGCATCGACACTCTTCTTGCGACGGCTCGGCTTTTTGTCGTCAAAAACCGAACGGCCGTTCAGACTCGGGGAGATAGCGCGCTCGTGATCGATCAGGCGGTCCAGATCCGCAACCGGCGCATAGCGCTTCTCGACAGCCCGCACCAGCCGGTCGAGCCGTTTGAAGCCATCCACCTTCTCCGTATGGCCGACCTTTGCAGCGTCTAATCCGCGGCGCAAAACTGCGAGAGATTCATCGTACGTCTTCAACGGCACGGGAAACGGATGGCGGTCCTTGCCACCGAGCGCGAATGAGAAACGTGCCGGGTCGGAGAAACGGCTCGGCGTACCGTGGACGACTTCGGCGATCAGGGCCAATGTTTCTAGCGTGCGCGGCCCAAGATTCTCCACCAGCAGCAGCGAAGCAAAGTCACGCAGTTGCCGCTCATAGCTGACTGCCAGAACAGCGCCCAAGCGTTTCAGATCCACATCGGCCGCTCGCACCTCGTGATGTTTCGGCATAACGAGTTTCCGGAATTCGGAAACTGTGGACTCGGGCCGCTCGCTCGCAATGGTCAGAAGCGCATCTTGAGCGGGCTTGGCGCGCCGATCGACCAAGTTGAGAATGAGGCCTTCGTTTTCACCGACAATTCCTGTGTGCGGCTCGCTCGTGAAATCCCGAATCGCGGCGGAATGCCAATGATAGCGGCGCGCGAGGCCGGTCTCGTCGTTCAGCCCTTGCTGGACTACGGCCCAGTCACCCTGTGCTGTAAGAACGAAAGAATGCAGATAGATCTGAAATCCATCGTTAATGGCATTATTGTCGATTTTCGCGGTCAGGCGACTGGCTCGGACAAGGGCTGCGCCATCGAGATTTTGTTGATCCGCAACAGCGAGCAGCTCGGCGGGTGTTTTGCGCGACTGCTTCCCGCGTCCGCCGCACACGTAGAGGCCAAGCTCATGCGCGCGAGGATTGAGGCCACGTTTCAACGCGCCAATCACAGACGTGGTAATTCCGGAGGAGTGCCAGTCCATACCCATAACCGAGCCCAGCGCCTGAAACCAGAACGGATCGCTAAGACGCGACAGAAACTCGGCCGCGCCGTAGTGATAGACGATGCTTTCGGTGATCGCCGTGCCCAGCTTCTGCATGCGTTCGGCGAGCCACGGCGGCACACGGCCTCCATGCAGCGGCAAATCCGCGGTTCCCGAGCGTTTCATCGCTATTCAAATGTTAGTCGTATCGGCGGCGTACGGCGACGATTTATGCTGTGACTGCATGGACCCGATGCAGGAGTATGTGTCGCGACGCGACCGCTGGCGCGCAGAGCGGCAGATTGTCGAGCGGCAGTTCATTGGCATAGGGAACTGGCGACTCACGTTGGGCATTGTCGAAGTTGCACTAGGAGTGCTCGCCTTCGGACCGCACTTGATCCCGCCATGGGTTCTTCTGATTCCGCTTGCCGCGTTTCTCGTGCTCGTCGTGCGGCACCAACGCGTGATACGGCGGCGGACCATGGCGGAGCGTGCGATCCGCTATTACGAGCGCGGCATCACGCGGCTCGAGGACCGCTGGATCGGAAATGGCGCATCAGGAGAGCAATTTCGTGAAGCGTCGCATGTCTACGCCGAAGATCTCGACGTGTTTGGAAAAGGCTCGCTATTCGAGTTGATCGCATCGGCTCGCACAGCCGCCGGAGAACAACTGCTCGCCCGATGGCTTTTGTCGCCTGCGACCCACGAAGAGGCGTTGTCGCGGCAACAGGCAGTGCGGGAACTATCGACTCGCATGGATCTGCGGGAAGACCTTGCACTGTTAGGCGAAGATGTTCGCGCCGAAGTTCACGCGGAAGCATTCGGCCGATGGGGTGCGGGTGACGCTGTTTCGTTTGCGGGCGGCTTGCGTGTACTTGCGCCGGTGCTCGCACTGGCAGGCATCGCCACGCTGTTAGCGTTCTTCGGCCAGAAGCTTGCCCTATGGCCCTTTGCCGCGATTCTGGGCTTCGATTTCGTCCTGGTATGGACGTTGCGTAAGCGAGTCGCACAGGTGAGAGACTCGGCGGACACTCCCGCGCACGGTCTGCGAATTCTTTGGCAGTTACTGCAACGCCTGGAGCGCGAACAGTTCGATGGTTCGAGACTGAAACAGCTACGCGCGGCTCTAGAAGTGGAAGGCCTTCCTGCATCCAAGCGAATCGCCCGGCTCGAGCGTTGGATGGATTGGCTTGATTCAGGCGATCACATGTTCGTTCGGGTAATCCGGCCGATCGTTTTATGGAATGAGCAAATCGTCATGGGTATCGAGGCGTGGCGCCGTAAGAATGGCGCTCACGTCGACGCCTGGATTCGCGCCGTCGCCGAATTCGAAGCACTTTCTTCGTTCGCGTCTCTTACCTTTGAGCGACCCAGTTGGACGTTCCCGGATCTGATGGAGATTCTGGAGCCCTGCTTTGAAGCACGAGCCCTGCAGCATCCCCTGTTGTCACCGGCCAAATGCGTGCCGAACGACGTTCGGCTCGGAAGCCAGCCGCAGCTGCTGATCGTGAGCGGGTCCAATATGTCGGGTAAGAGCACGCTTCTGCGGGCCATCGGGTTGAATAGCGTTCTCGCCTGGGCGGGTGCTCCCGTTGCTGCCTCGAGCTTGCGCATTTCCGCAGTTCAGCCGGCGGCTTCGATCCGCGTTGTCGATTCGTTACACGACAATCGCTCGCGGTTTTTCGCTGAGATCTCCCGCATCCGGCAAATTATGGATCTGACCAGAGGCAATCGGCCGGTGCTGTTCCTGCTCGATGAGCTCTTAAGCGGAACGAACTCGCACGACCGGCGAATCGGGGCTGCGGGAATTGTCGGCAAACTGGTTGAATCCGGCGCCATCGGATTGATTACGACACATGACCTCGCGCTTGCCCACATTGAGCAGGATCTGGGGCGAGCGGCAGCGAACGTGCATTTCGACGATCAAATTGTCGATGGACGCGTCGAATTCGATTATCAGCTTCGGCCCGGGATTGTCACACACAGCAATGCGCTGGAACTGATGCGGGCCGTAGGTTTAGAAGTATAGAGGAAGGGGCGTCGCATTCGGCGTAAGATGGGAACGCTCATGCAGAAACTGCTGATTGCTTTACTTTCCGTCGCCGGCTGCGTAGGTGTCGTCCGCGCCGCCAATAACGTTCCGGTTCCAGGAACGTGTACATCGCAAGTGAACCAAAAGCTGTCTGGACTGCTCAGCTCCGGGCAGCAGAGCGACATTTACAACGTGATGGTCTGCGGTGTGACGACACAGCCGTCACGCACGCAACGTGGAGGTCCCAATGGCGATCACCAAATACTGTCCTTGCGAGTAGCCTTTTCCGATGGCAGCACCCAGCTAATCGAAGTGGTGACCAACGACGGCTTGGACGGCAAGGTGACAGCGCCCGCCAATGTGCAGGTTTTTGCCTACGGTCGTGCGTTCTTTTCGAACATAAAGCAGTATGCGGCTGGCATCGACGACGTCCATTGCGCGACGAGCCGACGGGCGGATAACGGCTGGGTGGTGGTCAGCGGCACGAAATATCCGAATCACTGCTGAACTTATGTCGAAGCTATGGCACGCGGTCCGGTCGATTCTGCACAGGCCTGCTTTCGCGGTTACCGCATTGCTGACGATTGTGTTGGGGATCGGAGCGAATACCGCAGTATACGCGGTCATCCACTCGGTCCTGCTTCAGCCATTGCCCTTCCACGATCCGAACGCTCTCGTTCAGGTTTGGGAAACACACCCGGAACTGCACAACCTGCAAGTCTCTGTTCCGGATTACCTCGATTGGAAGAAGTCGATCAAGAGCCTCGATCTCGCCGCCTATACTTTTCAGGCGATCAATAAGGTAACGCTGCTGGGCCAAGGCGATCCGTTGGAGGTGCAGGCGACCGACGCTTCGTTCCAACTGTTCGGAATTGTTGGGATCGAACCGCTTCTGGGCCACGCTTACACGACTCAACAAGAGCAGCGTAAAGAACGCGTAGCGCTGATCAGCGAAAGGTTATGGCGTCGCAAGTTTTCCAGCGATCCTGGGATCATTGGCCGCCCCCTACGGTTGGAAACGATCTCATTCACCATCATCGGCGTGGTGCGGCAAAGACAAGCTTTTCCTGTCTGGGCGGATGTGTGGATGCCGCTCTCGCTCATCGAGCCGGAATTAGAATCGACGCGCCAATATCATCCACTGGAGGTGATTGGGCGATTGAAGGGCGGCGTGCCGTTAGCGCGAGCAGAGTCGGAGATCGAGACCGTAGCCAGGAGATTGAGCGCCGCCTATCCAGCAACGAACGGCAAGATCGGAGCGTTTGTCATACCGCTGATGACAGCGGTAACCGGCGATGTTCGCCCCGCGCTTCTGGCAGTCTGGATGGCCGTGGGACTGGTACTCCTGATTGCCTCAGTGAATCTGGCGCATCTTATGATGGCCCGCTCTCTCAGCCATCGGCGCGATATCGCCATCCGCCTCGCGCTCGGCGCCAGCAGATGGGCTGCCGTGCAGGAATTTTTTCTCGAAACCGCGATTCTTTCACTTGTTGGAGGCATACTCGGAATGCTCTCTGCGGCCGCGACGCTGCCACTCCTCCGCAATTTGGCACAGGGCCGGATTCCGCGTCTTGAGAGTGCATCGTTAGATGGTTCCGTCTTGCTGTTCGGGTTGCTCTTGTCGTTTGTCGTGGCCTTGCTGTCCGCCATGCCTGCGTTTTGGGAGATCGCCCTCTCGGACCTTAACGAATGGATAAGCTCCAGCGGAGAGCGCCTTTCCGCACGTCAGTCCTGGCTGAGTCCGCTCCTTCTGGGCTCTGAGGTTGCGGTAGCGCTAGCCGTGCTGTTGACGGCGACGATGCTGGTTCGGAGCTTCGCTCTGACGCTAGATACCAACCCGGGGTTTCAGCCCGATCATGTACTCGCGGTGAATGCCCCTCTTGCGCGAGAGTGGGACAAATCGTACGAACTGTTTCGCAACCGTGTTGTGCCCGAACTGATGAGGATTCCCGGAGTTCAGGATGTCGCCGCGGTGAATTCTGTTCCTATGAGTCTAGGACCGACGGAGCAAACCCGCTATGCCACTCGCTTTGGCGTCGTCGGCAGAGCTTTCGATCCGGGCCAGTTCCCGACGGCACAAATCCGATGGTGCAGCAGCAACTACTTCGGCATCCTCGGAATCCCTCTGGAGAGCGGCCGATTCCTCACGGAAAGGGACCACGGGCAGCCGCGCTATCTAGTGAACGAAGTGTTCGCTCGACGTTTCTTCCCGAATGGAAATGCAGTGGGGCAGAAGTTGATACTCGGGGTGGTTACACCTCATCCCGAGCGAGGAGAAATCGTGGGGGTGGTCGGCAATATTCACGAATTTGGACTGAGCACTCCGCCTGAGCCGACCATGTACTCGCTGGACGTTTCACCAAGAATGGACATCCTGATCAAAGCCTCCGGCAGGGCGAAGTCAGTTGTCAGTTCAGTCACAATCGCGATGCGCCACGTAGAGCCAGAGGCCGCAATTGGGCCGGTGAGATCGCTGAACGACTACATCAGCACGTCGCTTGCGCAGCAGCGCTTCGCTCTGTTGCTGATGACGGCCTTTGCAGGTTTAGCGATGGTTCTTTGCGCCGTCGGTATATACGGCGTTTTTGGTTGCTCAGTGACTCGCCGGCTTCGGGAATTCGGCATCCGCTCCGCTATTGGCGCCCGGCAGATAGATCTGCTTGCACTCATACTTCGCGAGTGTCTACTGATCGTGGTGCCGGGCTTGATCGCCGGGCTGATTATTTCAGCAGGCAGCTCTCAACTGATAAGAGCGTTGCTGTACCGAATTTCTTCAACCGACGCACTCTCCTATTTGATTGCGGCGGCTTCCATCCTGTTCCTGTGCTTAGCATCAGCGGTCATTCCGGCGATGCGGGCCGCCAAAGTCGATCCGCTCCACGTGCTGCGAGAGCAGTAACTGCTGCAACCACGGCCTCTGGAGAGGCGATGGAAGCGGAATTGCAACGGGACGAGGACATGGAACGCAACGCACGCGCAAACAATCGGTCATTCAGATCAGACTGGTTATTTTGCTCGATATACATGGCCTTGACGCCGCTGATCCTGTACGTCATGGTCGCCGTTTTCCCGCACCAGAGATAACCGTGGGCCAAACGGATAACGACGCGAGCAAACAGACCGGTTGCAAGGCCACCGCCACTGGCCGCCAGAGCAGCGGTCAGGCCACGCGCGCCGCGGCCATTTCCAACCAGCTACGCATTTGGGCGCGCGGCACCAGGCCAGGCTGCTGGAAGACTACTTTGCCGTCGCGGAGCACGACAAAATTCGGGATACTCTGAACGCGGAACCGCTCCGCGAGTGCAGGCTCGCGCGCGGTGTGGATCTTGAGCACAATCGCCCGTCCGGCCATCTCTTGCGCAAGTGCGTGGACCTCTGGAGCAGCGGCGCGGCAGGGCCCACACCAATCGGCCCAGAAATCCACCAGGATGGGGACCCGCGCCTGCTGGACAATGTCATCGAAAGCGGAGCCGTCTACCTCCATCGGTTCTGCCGATGGGGGCAGGACCGATTTGCAGGAACCGCAACGTCCGGTTGTGGCGAGATGCTTCGCCGGGATGCGGTTTTTCGCGCCGCAAGCGGTGCACACGCGAATCATGGAATAGCTCACGGCCTATTCCGACCGTCTGATCCTTACAATCGGCTCCCCCCCGCAGAGGCGGCGGTCGATCTTCCTCCTTCCCGCTCTGCGCGCAA
Organism: Bryobacteraceae bacterium; assembly: GCA_039583505.1. GTDB lineage: Bacteria > Acidobacteriota > Terriglobia > Bryobacterales > Bryobacteraceae > Bog-105. The sequence continues at coordinate 15,533 of JAVKSW010000005.1, forward strand.
CTCCTGTTCCGCCCGATGCCAGTCGACCTCCGGCGATCCGACAGGGCATCCGCGCTCATGCCAACAACGGTGAGCTCGAGCGGCGATTTCGTCCGCTGTGGGCGCCGAAGTCCCCGTGTCCACGCGCGTCGTCGGACTCTGGTCCGGGCCGGTGGAACCCAACGGTGTGGTTCCTGACCCGCGTGCTCCAGGAACTATGTGGGGGGCAGGCGATCCCGTATTTCCTGGCGTAACGCCGGTCATGCCCGCTCCGGCCCCCGACCCCGACTTCACGCCAGAGGTATCAACGCCTCTGGACCCGACCGAGAGACTAGCGTCTCCAGCGATCGTGTCGTTAATGCTCAGGCCCGCTCTTGCTCTCTGGGCACGCTCCGTCCGTTGCCCTGTGGTGACCTCCGATTCCGAATCGCGTTCCAGATCGTCAGCGGCTTCAGCCGGCAATTTGTTGAGTTTGGGATCGATCATGCACTGGCCTCCGCTCTGTTGGACTACTGGAACGCCGGAATTGAAACGGAGGAATGTTCCTAGCCGCGCAACTTGCAGCAGCTGCTGTCGGTGTGCCGTCAATGCTACGATCTAATTCGTGCCGGAATCTGGAACTACCCCCAGCGCGCGACTCACGGGTGAGCAGAAAAGGCACTGGAAACAAAAGGGATACCTGATCCTCTCCTCCTTCTTCACGCGCGCCGAAGTCGAAGCCGTTAACTCTGTCGTCGACCACCGAATTGCAAGCCCCGCCTCATTTGGAAACGCTACGGTGGACGTTATCCATGGCGCCTACGGCGGAAAGCGATTCCGTGCGTCAGAAGCTCCGCATGAAGTCTTCGGAGGTCCGATCAAGATCAACGATCTGTTCCTGGATGAACCGGAAGTCCGCAACCTCGCGTTGAATGAGCGGTTGACCCGCGTCCTCGCACAACTTCTGGACGGCGCGCCCTTGGTCTGCAATTCATTGAATTTCATTTGGGGCAGCCAGCAGCCCGACCATTTCGATACCTGGTACATGCCACCTCCAAGACCCGCCCGCGGACGCCTGGCCCGGCTGATGCTTTTTTTACAACCCGAGCAGCGGCAGGACCGTCTGGCTGTGAGCTCTATCTGCCTCGAAGACGTCAACCCCGACGCGGGTCCTCTGGTGTACTACCCAGGCAGCCACAAACTCCCCCCGTACCGCTTTTCGCACGGCGGCATCCATGCGGTGAACGAGGAGATGAAGGCGTGCCGCGCGTACGTGGAAAAGGAGATCAAAGAAGCTGGAATTACCAAGGAAGAATTTCGAGGCAAGGCCGGCGACGTGTTTCTTTGGCACGGGCAACTGCTGCACGGCGGCACACCAATCAGGAATCCGGCACTCACGCGAAAAACGCTGGTAACGCATTACTGGCGCGCACAAGATCTGCCACGCGACCGCGCCGTAAGCGTGCACGAGACGGGTTTTTACGAGAAGCGCGAGCACCAGAAACTCTAACGCTTCGGCTCGTCTCGCAGCGCTATGAGCTATGAAAAGGACTGCGATTGTCGTCGGAAGCGGCCCGAATGGCTTGGCAGGGGCGATTGTTCTGGCGCGCGCCGGATTCGACGTGGAAGTTCGAGAAGCCTCGGCACAGGCGGGCGGGGGCGCTCGTTCAGGCGAACTGACGCTGCCGGGTTTCGTCCACGACTTGTGCTCGGCCGTTCATCCGCTGGCTGTCTCCTCTCCTGCCTTTTCAGAACTGCCGCTGCGATCGCACGGCCTGCGCTGGATTTTTCCGCCAGTCGAGCTCGCTCATCCTCTAGATGACGGCACGGCAGTCGTGCTGGAGCGCGACCTCCGCGCCACCGCCGCCCAGTTCGGCCCGGATGGCATCCGCTATCGCGAGCTGTTCGCAGAGCTCGTCGATAATTGGCCCACTCTGGTTTCGGAAATCCTTCGGCCGTTGCGCTTGCCGCGCCATCCGTTTCTGCTCGCGCGCTTCGGCCTGCATGGCATCCTGCCTGCTGCGGTGCTAGCGCGGAATTCGTTTTCCAGCATGCGCGCACAGGCGTTATTCGCCGGGCTGGGCGCCCACTCGTTCCTCAAACTCGAAGCTCCGCTCAGCGCTGCATTCGGCCTGGTCTTAGGCGCTGCCGGACACGCGGTGGGCTGGCCCATACCGGAAGGGGGCGCCCAGCAGATCACGAACGCGCACGCGGGGGTATTGGCGTCTTTAAGCGGCCGCATTGTGACCGGATCGGGCGTCGAAACCCTGGATGAGCTCGGCACCCCGGATCTCACGTTGTGCGATGTCACGCCACGCCAGTTTCTGCAGATGGCCGATCTCGACGCTCATCGGCCGTACAAGCGATTGCTCCAGCAATATCGCTACGGCCCCGGCGTGTTCAAGGTCGATTGGGCCTTGCGCGAACCAATCCCCTGGAAAGCGAAAGAGTGCCTGCAGGCCGGAACCGTCCATCTGGGTGGAACCCTTGAGGAGATTGCGGCCTCCGAGCGTGCCGCTTCGAACGGGGTACCTCCCGACAAACCATTTGTGCTGCTGGCTCAGCCCAGTCTCTTCGACCGCAGCCGGGCGCCGGAAGGCGGCCATACGGCATGGGCCTACTGCCATGTGCCGAATGGCTGGCCCGGTTCTGCGCTGCCTCAGATCGAAGCCCAAATCGAACGCTTCGCACCTGGTTTTCGCGACTGTATTCTTGCCCGTGCCACGCACAATACGGCCGCCATGCAGGACCAGAACGCGAACCTCGTGGGCGGGGATATAAATGGTGGCGTCGCGGATGTGAGGCAGTTCGTGATGCGGCCTACTTTCCGCTACTACCGAACGCCCCTGAAAGGGGTTTATCTCTGTTCCGCTTCCACGCCGCCGGGGGGAGGCGTGCACGGGATGTGCGGCTATAACGCCGCGGTACGAGCGCTACGCCGACTGGGCAACCAAGTCACAAGCTAGTTTTCGACCTTCTCTTTCACGCAAACAAGCTTCAGCTCAGTCCCGCCTTTGGAGGTCCTGATGTGGCTGGTCGTCGTGAGTGTCTGCCCATCGTCGGACAGTTCCCAGCGATCCTCCACCACCTCGTCGTCGCCGTTCGACAGCTTCAAACTGGTTCTGACCATTAAGGCCGGACCGTCCCAAAACGTTTTGCTGACGGCGCTGTGGCCGTTGACAATGTTGGTGGATTCCGAGCCGTCGGTGAAATAACTGACGTCGGCACTTGTGGTTTTCGTTCCTATCGTCTCAATCGTGTGGACGTTCATGGTTACGCCACGTTGGTCCACGACCCGGATAATCATGTCGGGCATGGTCGCTCGCGCAAAATCGCTCTTATCCTTCACCATGCGCCAGCGGCCGGAGAAATTCGTTTTCTCCGGCTGCGGCGCCGCTTGCGGATAGGCACACAACGGCAGCATCACAACGGCTATCAAGCACCAGAAGGTCAGCTTACGAAATAACATCATGTCTAGAATTTAAAAGCACTATCGAGACATCACCAGGAGCTTAAACGTGCCGGGAAGCATTTTCGGCCGCGGACGTGGCGCATCCGCCGTCGGCGCCGGAGCCGGACCAAACTCCGCATCGGAAAGATATATCTTGTGCGTGCGGAGGTCGAGCGCCATAGTGCGCGCACCACGCTGCGTCTTGGCATTGTCGACAAGGCTGTATTTGTCCGGGGAATCCTCGTGAATGACAGTGAGCGTGGAGTCTTGCCCATTCGGAGCAAATGCCAGCTTCGTTCCAGGATCGAAAGCCGCCGCATCCGTGCCGGCCCCCGTCGCAACGGTTGTAATCACCTTACCTGAGTCGGCGTCAACCACGGCCATCACTTTGTTTTCACAAACCGGGAACAGCCGCCGCGCCTCTAAATCCATGGCCAATCCGGAGGGCGAATCGCATTGCGGCGCGAGCGACCAGCGGTTCTTCAGCTCTAAAGTCTTCGGATCAAACCTCACGATTTCGCTCTTGTCTTCGATGTTCACGTAAACGTTGCCGGCGCGGTCTGTAACCGGAAATTCCGGTTTACCGCCGAGAGGCACCGTTCCGGCCACGTTGCCGGTTTCGGCATCGATCGCAGTCATGTCCTGGCTTCGTCCGTTGAAGGCAAAGACGCGTTTACTAAACGGATCGTAAACAATCCCGTCGGGGTTCGTCCCCGCCTTGACATTCGAGATCATGGCGAGAGATTTCAGATCGAAGATGGTGACCTGGTTATCCCGGCCATCGCTAATAAATCCCCGTCCCAAATCGTCCGCGATTGCGATGCCGTGTACACCGTTCGTATTCGGAATTTTGCCGACGAGAGAGTCTGTATCCAGATCCAGCACGTCCACTTCTGTGGCGTGCGAGACGTACAGCCGCCTGTTGCCGGAGTCTGCAAACAGATAATCCCAGCCACCGTTGCCCGCAATGGGAATCGTCTTCACTAGCTTGTAGGAGCCTGCGGCGAGTAGCGTGGTGCCAAGCAGAAGCGTGGCTGCGAATGCGTGAGCGCGTGTCATGTAAATAGCTTAGCTATTCCGCTCTAGACACAACGTGCGCTTGAGACATACTGAGGAATTTTCTTGTGCCTAGCCCTCTAATTAGGTCAGTTAGAGTCGCCGATAAGAGTAAATGTACGAAGAACTGCTTCAGTGACGTTCGCCTTCGGAGTGGGCTTTATGACCAATATCGGAAGTAGCAGCATTGATTCAGGTACACCGCTGCCGGACAGCTTTATCCAGCAGAACGAAGCGGTCCAACTATC
>JAVKSW010000006.1:0-3225 GCA_039583505.1 Bryobacteraceae bacterium
GGTGTGGGTCATAATCTGGCCCACTTTCGAATCAATCGCGCTGCTGCTCGGTATCGCTTGCGCGAGAGCTGCGAACGGAAGGCAAAAAACAGCCACAAGCGGAAAAGCCAGTTTTCGCGCGCTCATAGAGACAGATTTTGCATACCTGATCGTAACGGACGATCTTTCGCAATGTGGAAGTGCCGCGTTGAGGCTCATGGTGATCGCCCGCGATCAACGGCCTAATGACGATTGATCTTCGCTGGGCCACTACAGCGCGTCTATTCCTGATACACCGTCAGAACAAGGCACGTTCAGCGGAGCCGCGACTGGATCAAATGGAGCCGGGACGTGCAACCTCGTGGAGTTGCTGCTCCGGTGCTTATTGGCATCGAAAGGCGCGGGCATCCTGAGGGTCGCCGGTGCCGGTGTACTGAGCGTGTTTGGGGTACGCACACAGCGGGCGACTGCGACCTGGAAAGGCTTGGCCTGTGGCGACGATGAAGGCAGGCGCCGCACCTTTTTCAACCCAATCGACGACTGCGCTGAGCATGTCGAAATGGTCCAGTGATGGACCGCCACCGCAGTGAGCCATGCCTGGAACAAGGAAGATGCGACTCCATTGGGCAACTCTGTCACCGCCGCCATTCGCTGCCGCGAGTGATTTGTAGTAGTCGAGTGTGTCGAGCGCGGAGAACCACGGATCACTGTCACCATGAAAGAAGATGAGCTTACCCCCATTGAGCGAGAAGGTAGACAAATTGGTTGACGCAGGTTCGACGAGCGGATCGGAAGCATGCAGCGCAGCTCTATCGACGTCTAGTTCTGTTGCGCTAGTGTAGGGGCCGAACAAGCCGTTGCGCCCGAGCGCGAGCAGACCCGGCACTGCACCTGGCATATTAACTCCGGAGTCGTAAAGAAAGCCCGGATAGACCTGAGTGCCGTAAGCGTTCTTGGGTCCGGCGAAGGCTTTCTTGATTGCGGCGATTTTGTTCGGGGCGACGCAGCCACCACTTTGCCCGGCCTTACACGCGAGCACTGCGGGATCGAAATCGCAGCCGAGCGGATCGAAGATCATGCCGTCGGCCAATCCATCTTTCGCATCGCATTGCTTCAGGAGCGCATCCATGAAAAGTTTGCGGTCAGTATCGGTGAGGAATTTGTCGATCTGCGGGCTACCTGCTGCGTCTTTGGGTGCAGCTTGGTTGTAAGCCACGGGTATCCATTGGCCGATTGCGAGGTTGGAAAGGCCGGTGCGCATGGCTGGATCTCCCGAGACGATTCCATTGAACACCGTCGGATAACGTTGCGAGAGGATCATGCCTTCACGGCCGCCTGTGGAACAGCCGACGAAGTACGAGTACACCGCCGGTTTGGCATAGTAGTGCGCAACGATCTGCTTAGCAACTCCGGCCACTTCGGCATTCGCAAGGAAAGCGAAATCCAGATACGCCTGCTGGTCGCGCATGAAGGAAAAGTCGAAGGCGCCGGTCTTGGCCTTGTGTCCGGTGTCGGTGCTCGCAACGGCGAACCCGCGCGAGAGCGCCGGTTTGTCCCCCGCATAGCTGGCTCCGGTTGGATAAGCGACGAAACCGTTGCCGCCCCCACCACCCTGCATCATGAAGTCGCCATTCCACGCGGCCTGTTCCGGCAAGGCAATGGCAAAGCCGATTCCGAACTCCTGGCCGTCCACGCCTTTGCGACGATTGATGATGCCGTCCACACGGCAGTGTGCGGGGAGAGGTCCAATGGACGGAGCGCCCGGATACTGTGGCGGAATGGTTGTGCCGGCCGCAATCAGATCAGCCTTAGTGATCTCGACCCCGCTAAGTTGAAGACGTGTCAAATCGGCGCAGCTGTCGGATTGCTGAGCTTGCCCACACAAAGATACAAAGCATAGGAACGCGGCCGCGCTAAAGGTTCGCGAATAGTTCATTTCTTACCTACTCCAGTCCATATGAATGTGACGCGATGCAATATTTATGACCAGGATCGGAGAAAGACTACCATGCGATTGGTTGCATTAGCCATACTCATGACCGCAAGCTGCTGTTTCGCGCAGGACTCAGGCAATTTTACGCCAGCCAGTTCCAATGTTCTGGACGCGCAATATCCGCGGGTCGACAGCAACTCACGGGTTCAAATCCGATTCAAAGCGCCGGAGGCCACGAAAGTAAGGGTCAATTTCTGGAGCGGCCCGAAAGCCGATATGGAGAAGCAAGCAGACGGGTTCTGGGCATTCATCACCCCGCCTATGGCTCCTGGACTTCACTACTACACGGTGATCGTGGACGGCGCGGAAGTGAGCGATCCCGGAAGTACCGCCTACTTCGGCGGTAGCAAATGGGCAAGCGCGGTCGAGGTTCCCGAGGTGGGTACCACGTACTATCTACCGCAGAATGTGCCACACGGACAGGTGCGCCAAATTTGGTATCACTCGAATGTAACCGGCACCTGGCGGGATGCATTCGTGTACACGCCGCCCGCATACGACAGCCAGCCGAAACAGCGCTATCCCGTACTTTACTTGCAGCATGGTGGCGGAGAAGACGAATCCGGATGGACGCGGCAGGGCAAGGCGAATTTCATCCTCGACAATTCGATTGCGAGCGGGAAGGCCAAGCCCATGATTGTTGTTATGGCAAATGGCTATGCGCGGCGCGGAGGGGAGCCTGCTCCCGATCTCGCGGGCAAGCCGTTCGGTTCGCCCGAGATGAGGAAGGCGATGCAGGACATGATGTCTGCATTCGAAGACGACATGACACAGGCGTTAATTCCTTTCATCGACTCAACTTTTCGCACCATACCCGACCGCGACCATCGTGCGATGGCGGGTCTTTCAATGGGCGGGATGCAGACCTTTCATGTGACCTTTGAACATCTCGAGCTGTTCTCGTACATTGGAGGATTCAGTGGGGCAGCGAATGTATTCGCAATGGGTAACGGGAAGTTGGACCCAAAGACTGCATTTAACGGTGCGTTCGCTGACCCAGACACGTTTTCCAAGCGCGTCCATCTGCTCTGGATTGGCGTGGGGACGGACGAGCCAGAGCGGATGAAGCAAGGCATCGAGCAACTGCACGCCGCGCTTGATCAGGCGAATATAGGGCACGTGTTTTACGAATCCCCCGGTACGAACCACGAGTGGCAGACCTGGCGCCGTGACTTGAACGACTTTGCCCCGCGACTCTTCCAGGGTGCCGCTCAGCAGCCCCTCGCCCAGGCGAAATAGAGTACGGATAATTT
>JAVKSW010000006.1:3235-19629 GCA_039583505.1 Bryobacteraceae bacterium
TGGGCCGGCCATATTGAATTCTGTCGCGGCGATTCGCATGCGTCCGCGAGACAACCCTCCTGCGTTGCTTGTCGTCGTGATGAAGTCCGGAACCAACACTCTTGTAAAACACTTACGGCCCAGCGTTTGCTAATCCGCCCGGAGATCGAGCCCAGAGCATTCCCCTACACTTGGCGACGACTCATTCGGAATCCTAGTTTCCGGATCACCGACCATTCTCCCGCTATCCTGTCGATGAGCGCATTGGCCTGATATCGACAATTGAGAGCCTAGCCTGCTGCCGCATTCCTGGACACTGGCCGACACGCCAGTCTTAACTTGCTAGCTAGAGGCAGGACGAAAAATCTGACGCACTGTCTCTCGAAGCCACATATGCAGCGGATCGCTTTCGAAGCGTGGGTGCCAGACCATGGAGTACCGTATCGGCGGTATCTCTTTTGGCGCTTTCAGATTTACCAAATCATGAAGCGCTGCCATCGGCGCTGCGATGCGAGCAGGCATAGTTAACGTCAGGTCTGTCGTTTCCAGCATGCGAATTGCTGCGAGGAGGTATGGAAGGTGAACAGCCAGACGGCGCTGTAAACCAGCTTCTCCAAGCGGTCGGTCGATGAGGCTATGCTGGTTTGGCTGCATTTCTACGGAGATATGCCTAAAGCTTAGATAATCCTTCATCGTGAGCGAGGCTTTACGATGTTTTAGCTTGCGGCCGAGAACGCAGAGGAAGACGTCCTCGAACAGAGGCTCCACGCGAAACGTTGAGGGTACGGACAGCGGACTTAGAATCAGATGCGTTGTTACAAGTCCGCTCTCTTCATGAAACCGCTCGTGCCACGGAACTGCCTCCAGCGTAATCCCTGGCGCAAGCCGTCCACAGATCTCGGCAAGCGGCGCCAACACGACATTGCTTGCATAGTCGTTCATCGCCAGGCGGACGTGTCCTTCGCTTTGCGCCGGAGAGAAGGTCTCTCCCGCCCAAAGTCGAGCTAGCCGGGGCATCACTTGCGCCAGTTCGTCGAGCAGTTCGCTGCCGCGTGGCGTCAGTTCATAGTTGCGTCCCACTCGTACCAGCAGTTCGTCTCCAAGCTCCGAACGCAGGCGGTCTAGCGCGCGGCTCATGGCGGATTGGCTGAGATGGATGCGCACCGCGGCTCGGGTGACATTGCGCTCATGAAGCAAGGCCTTGAGAGGGATCAATAGGTTCAGGTCAATGTTTCGGAATTGGACTTCGCTCATGCTTTGAGTGCATACCTCCCATTCCAACAATGCATGGCGCGACTACAACCCCAGAATACTCCAATGGAAAAGGAGAAATGCCCATGCAAGACAAACCCGTAGCTCTGGTCACTGGTGCCAACCAAGGAATTGGTCTGCAAATCGCGAAAGATCTCGTAGCGCATGGTTTCACTGTGTTGGTTGGGTTTCGTAATTTGGAGCGCGGCGAGGTCGCCGCCAAGGAGCTTGGGTCCGACGCCCATGCCTTCCATCTGGACGTGACGGATAAGTCCTCGATCTCCGCAGCGGCGGATCGCATCCGCAATGAGTTCGGTCGCCTCGACGTGCTCATGCAAAATGCGGCGATCTCGAATGCGAACAAACTACCCGGCCAATCCTTAGCGGAGTACGCAGCCACTACCCGCCCAAGCAACGTGTCTCTTGATGAGATGCGCGCGGTGTGGGACACCAATGTGTTTGGAGTCCTTGCCGTCTACCAGGCCATGCTTCCGCTCCTGCGCCAGACACCAGGTGCCCGGATCGTCAACGTGTCGAGCGGCGTCGGCTCACTGACGACGAATTCGGACCCGAATTTCCCTTGGCGCTCGATCTTCGGCCCCGTCTACCCCGCGTCGAAGACGGCCCTCAATGCGTTAACGGTCGCCATGGCGCTCGAGTTGGAACCGGAGGGGGTCAAGGTCAACGCTGTCTCTCCGGGCTTCACCAAGACGAACCTCAACGGCTATGCGGGTACTGAGACAGTCGAGGAGGGCGCTCGCGAGGCAGTGCGCGTCGCGCTGCTTGGGCCGGATAGCCCGACAGGGACATTCACCCGCTGGGAAGGTGAAACGATCCCGTGGTAAGCAGAAATCCGATTATCAAACCATTAAAGGCCGCGTTGGCCGCACACCGAAAAACGAGGGACACAGCCATGAAATACCGCACGCTAGGCCGGACCGGCATTAAGGTCAGCCCCTATTGCTTGGGCGCGATGATGTTCGGCGGCATCGCCAACTCCGATCACGACGACTGCATTCGTATCATCCACAAGGCCTTGGATTTCGGCATTAACTTCGTCGACACCGCCGATAGGTACAGCAATGGCGAGTCGGAGGAGATCGTCAGAGAAGCGTTGAAGGGCCGTCGCCAAAATATAGTGCTGGCCACCAAGGTAAACGGCACCATGGGCGATGATCCTAACCAGCAGGGCAATTCGCGCCGCTGGATTACGCAGGCAGTGGAGGCGTCGCTGCGCCGTCTGCAGACCGATCACATCGACCTTTACCAGATCCACCGACCGTCGCCCGATACCGACCTCGAGGAGACGCTGTCGGTCCTTAGCGACCTGATTGGCGCGGGCAAGGTGCGCGCCATCGGGTCATCGACCTTTCCCGCTTCCGAGATCGTTGAGGCCCAATGGGTGGCGGAGCACCGGGGGCTGGCTCGGTTTCGCACCGAGCAGCCACCCTATTCGATCCTCAACCGCAGCATTGAGCAGGAGGTTCTGCCCGTCTGCCCGAAGTACGGAATGGGAGCGCTGGTCTGGAGCCCACTGGCGAAGGGCATGCTCACCGGTCGTTAGCGCAAGGGCCACGCGCTGCCTGAAAGCCTGCGCGTTAAGGTGTTTCCCAAGCAAATGTCCGACGAGCGCAATCTGGAGGCGGTCGAACGCCTCATACCCATCGCGGAGCAGGCCGGGCTGTCGCTGACGCACATGGCGATGGCCTTTGTGATGGCTCACCCCGGCGTGACCTCGGCGATCCTCGGCCCCCGCACGATGCAACACCTGGACGATCTGCTCGCCGGCGCCGAAGTCGCCCTCAACGACGAAATCCTGGACCGGATCGACGAAGTCGTTGCGCCGGGGACGGATGCCGGACCGATGGGCGCAGTCTACACTCCGCCCACAGTGACTCAGGCAAGCTGGCGGCGTCGTCCAGATCGGGTTGCAGTTTGACCGAAGTGCTGGGACTTGCGATCCAAGGGAGTTCCTCTAATTTACGCAAAATCGCCGACTCACTCATCGACAGGGTTCTGGGCGGATGACACGCTAACCGAAAATTGAGCGCTGATCATCACTTAGATCGCCGGTAACGTTAGAACTCAATCTGGAGTGATCCGGCGAGAGAAGGCAGAGGAGCGGCGCAAAGGTGCATCGCCGGATCAGTTTAGATTGAGCCGTTTGCAGTGAGGCGCTGGCGTTTGCGGCGGACGCGGCCAGTTACGTGCTTATTGGAATTTCAATACTGTTTTTCTTGATAATGAGGCACTCAGATCTGTCGTTGTGTCTCAAGAAATGAAGCCGTTGGGGCACGCTGCGATTAGATATTAGGACGAAATCGCAATAGCGCGCAAGTTCATTCGCAGACGAGCATCGAAGTGATGTCACGCGTAGCGTCCGCCGCGCCAGCGGCTTAGTGCTAACGGCCTACTGTTTGCTAATGCATTGACTACCTGAGCCACGACAGCAAGCCAGATTACTCGCCACATCGGGACTACCCGCGAGTGGTCTGCCCGAGCGGTGCGGAGAGACCGCAATGATCGGTAGTGGATCGTGAAGCCGGAGGCATTTCCCAGGAGCAAGCTGCTGACGGCACTCGGCGGTATGCGCTGCCACGGCCCCGCTGGAGTGAATTGGTATATCTTTATAGGCGCAGCAGAGTGCGTGGAACGTACATGAACTCCGCCCAATACTCATTCGCAAGAACAGCTTAGTAGCTCATCAGGAGAAAAATGGCCTATCACCTACCCCAACCAGACGCTATGAACCGTCGCGCGTTGCTGCGACTCGGAACGGCTAGCGCTTTCGCCGTGGGCAGCGCGTCCGCGATGAAGGAACTGAAGACTGGGGCGCAATTCGCGGCCAAGGCGGCATCGAACTCCGAGGCGCCGAACCTGCACCCGCCGGTGGTCCAGGTCAAAGGCGGAAAGCTGCGCGGGTTCAAAGACGGCAAGGTGTTCACATTTCTCGGCATCCCGTATGCGCAGGCGGAGCGCTTCGAACTGCCGAAGCCGGTTCCGGCATGGGACGGCATCAAGGGCGCTCAGGTGTGGGGGCCGGTCTGTCCCATCCCGCAGGCGACCTCCGTCGGCTCCGACGATGTCGTTCTCCCTCACCGCTATTGGGTCGAGAACGAGAACTGCCAGGTGCTGAATGTTTGGACCCAGAACCTGTCTTCGAACGCCAAGAAGCCAGTCATGGTGTGGATGCATGGCGGCGGGTTCACGAACGGCTCGGCGATGGAATCGTATGCGTATGACGGAAAGACCCTCAGCGAGTTCGGGGATGTCGTTGCTGTCAGCATGAATCACCGGCTAAACATCATCGGCACGCTGGACCTTTCAGCCTACGGTTCGGAGTACGCCAACTCCCGGTACACGGGCATGGCGGACTTAGTCGCTGCCCTCGAGTGGGTGCGCGACAACATCGAAACGTTTGGCGGCGATCCCGGAAGTGTGACGATCTTCGGACAATCGGGAGGCGGCGGCAAGGTGACTCGCCTGATGCAGATGCCGGCGGCAAAGGGTCTTTTTCACAAAGCCATTTCTGAGAGCGGCGGCAGTCTCAACTATCGCAGTACCGATCCGGCCAAGAGCATCGAGCATCAGCAGGCAATCGCAGCGGGAACTCTGAAGCATCTCAACCTGGATGCGAGCCGCATTGACGAACTGAAGAAGGTTCCTTACCGTGATTTGCTTGCGGCTGGCACGGCCGCAACACAGGAACTGGCGAAGCAAGCCGGGACGCGGGGCATGGGTTGGGACGTGATCGCCGACGACCGATACGTACTGCGTGAGTTCTGCGACTGGGCAGCTTCGATTCCATACATCGCTGGAACAGTAATGAGCGAGTTCAACAGCAATCTCGCTAAGGGCGAGTTCACAAAAAATGATTGGAGCCCGAAGGAAGTAAACGATCGCCTAACGGCTGCGTTTGGAGACAAGAAGGACGAGGTTGTGGCCGAGTTCAAGAAGGTCCAACCGCAGAAGAAGATTCAGGATGCGCTGTTTCTTGACACGGTTTTCCGGCCAGGCGCCAAAACGGTGCTCGCAAGAAAACTGGAGAACACCAAGGCACCGGTCTTCAACTACATCTTTGCGTACGAATACCCGATCAATGGTGGAATTACGTCTTTTCATTGCGCCGAGCTTTCGTTCGCATTTCATGCATTGAATGACCAGCACATTCATCTGGCGACTGGAGGAACGCCTGCTGGATCGGCTTTGCAGGACAAAGTTTCTCAGGCGTGGGTGAATTTCGCGCGAACGGGCAACCCATCGCAACCGGGCCTTCCCTGGAAGCCCTACACAGTGGAGGGTAAAGAGACTATGGTTTTCGACACTATCAGCGAAGTCCGCCGCGTGGATGACGACAAGCTTCTGTCATTGTTGCCGCCGCCGGCGTTCCGCTTCTGAGGCGAAGCGCTCCGTTCAAGAGATCACGTCTTTCCTCTAAGTGCGGCAACCCACGATAAAAAATCAACATGCAGACTCAATGCAAACCCAGCTCGGTACGTTTTCCGGCGGTGCTGGCCACGCTTCTCGCTACCGCTATGGTGGTTCCGGCGAGTGCGCGCCAGTCATCTGGCCATAGCGCTCGACCACCTGTTGTCAGAACGCCTTCAGCGACGCCTAATGACACACTGCACTCACCCGAAGTTGGACAGGACAATCGGGTGACCTTTCGGCTCTACGCACCCGACGCTCATGAAGTAAAGTTGCACGCAGAAGGACTGGAAGCTACTCCTGATATAACGCCCGAGCAACTCTCGAAAACGAGTGCCGGCTTTCCTGTGACACGCGCCCAAAACGGCGTTTGGAGCGTCACGATTGGACCGGTTGAGCCCGGCACTTATCGATATTCGTTCGGTGTCGATGGTGTGTCGACAACAGATCCCCGCAATCCTGTTGCGAGCGAATCGCTGACATCTGTGAGAAGCGTGTATGAGATCCCTGGCGCCCAATGGGAGGAGTATCTGCCCAATGTGCCACATGGAACGATTGCAAGTGTTTGGTATCCGTCGGCAGTAACCGGCAGCTTGCGCCGCATGCACGTTTATACGCCGCCTGGTTATGAGCGCAACAGCCAATCGTATCCGGTACTCTACCTTCTGCATGGTGGAGGAGACAGTGATGACTCGTGGTCGACCGTTGGCCGCGCTGGGGCGATTCTGGACAATCTCATCGCGGAGCACAAGGCAATTCCCATGCTTGTGGTGATGCCGGCTGGTCACATGTCGCCCGACTTTCAACTCCGCTCCGGAATGAACACGATGGGGCATGACGAGTTTAACCGGGACATGACCGCAAGCATTGTGCCTTACATGGATCAAAATTTCAGAACTATCGCCGATCGCGAACATCGTGCTGTGGCAGGTCTGTCTATGGGCGGCCTGCAGACGTTGACGCTTTCGCTGACGAGTTCCGACCTGTTTTCTTACGTCGGGGTGTTCAGCTCTGGCTGGTTTCCGACAATGCGGGACGTGGCGGAAAGGGATCTTGCAACCTATAAGGCGAACGGGAAGCCGTTCAAGTTGTATTGGGTGGGCGTTGGCCGCTACGACATCGCGAACGCGAACAGCCACGCGATGGTAGAACTGCTCAAAGGTGACGGTGTCACCGTCGTCACTCACGACAGCGGGGGCTTCCACGCCTGGAATAACTGGCGCGACTACCTGCATATTTTCGCCCCACAACTGTTCCAGTAAGAACGCAAAGCGTTGCCGGAAGCCGCTGATTGTCCCCGGTGTCGATCGCGGATCGCGATGCCGTTGTCGTCCTCTCTACCGGCGCTCATTTACTGAGTGGAGCAACTCTCCGACTGTGATCGCATCAACAGCGTTGCACAGCCACGCAAGGACCGACTCCGCCAGCGTTTCGGTGCGTTCGCTCCTGCAACGAGTAGTTTGGGCCGCTGTCCGGTGACGCGGAGACCTGAAACTGAGCCCGAAACGGCATAGATCGCCGGTAACGGCAAACGTGTAGATCTACCCTTTCCGACTAGGGCGGATCTATCCGACCGCAAGCTGAGTTCTGGTCGCCCGTGCTCACTGGAACCTGAGTAGCCTGATTTTCAACATGGAAATATTCGGGCCGGGAAGCCCGGGGCTAAAGAGTTCATCCCCGTTCAGTCGTCGGCCGGGGACCCAGGTGCCGTTGTCATAACGTCCCTCATCCCTAGATACAACGGTTACCCGCGATGGCCCCGGCGAGTCGGGCTCGAACGTCGGGTCTCCATTCGCGCCGATGAATAGAAATTCGTTGGGAGCGGTGTTAACGACGAGGGCAAACGGGCGCGTGTCGTTGGGCATAGAGCGAGAGTTGAGGGAAACCGCTCCGGGGAGTTCCGCCGAGCGGGTGGAATTCTGTCCGGGTGCGTCGGATAGGGGCACTCGGGGCCGGGACAGTGCGATCTTGTATCCGCCTAGCGAGACGGGTTGCGGTTTTTCGCCGTCGAGCACGAGCAGGCTCCGGACTTTTCCCGCTGCCTGCCATGCGGCAAGTTGCGGCAGGAAACCGGACAGAAGTTTGTACGCTTGGGGCACCTGACCATCGGGATTCAGGTCCTCGACGCCGAACGGAGACCAGCCGAGGGCGGCGTCATTGCCAAGCGCCCAGAACAGATTTCCAACTTGGTCGCGGGCTTCCGGAATAAATAGCGGGTTGCCGGCTCTTGTGTATAGCGCACATGTGCCCTTAAAGTCCTCGACATAAATGTCGGGCGCGAGGAAGTCGAGCGAAGGGGCCGCTGCATGGTAAACGTCCAGCACACCCGCGACGGGACCACCGCTTGGCCATTCGCCCGGCACGTCCGCACCGGGTTGCGGCCCGAGCCAAGCGTTCGCGTACATGGGAATGCTCAGTTCGGCTTTGCCTGCCTTCGCCACGTCGCCGATGAAGCGACCGATGTAATAGGCCATGAAAATTTCGTCCGCCCGCTCATCGGTTCCGAAGACTTCGGCCCATGTCCCACTCGTTCTGTAGCCGTTTCTGCCCCACACCTGTTGCACTTCCGGGAGCAGAGAGGCTTTGTTTCTGGTGAAGTAGCTCATCAGGGCGACAGGTACCTGCTGTTTCCATGCGGCCTCTGCAAGAGGAGATCGATCCCGGCTGTCTCCGAGCGAACCTGACTCGTTCTCCACCTGCATCATGATGACGGTGTGTTGCGGATCTGTTTCTTTGATGTGGCGCATCAACATGCGAAACGCGTTTTCATCCGCTTTGAGTGTTTCCTCGCCAAGCGGGCTGAGTGGCCCAGTGCCTTGTTGCTCCATGTACGCTGCCAGCATGGAGGACATTCCGCGTCTCTTAGGCGCCACTTTCAAAAGCATGGGAGGGAAGCGCTTCCGGTCTGTCTTGACCCATTGCGGCACATAGCTCGAACCGGCGTTCTTCCAGGTTGCGAACCAGATCAGAACGAGGTGCATATTGTGCTGTCGCGCCTCTTCGATCTGGCTATCGACGAGAGAGAAGTTGAACTTGCCTTCGTCTGGCTCAATCAACTCCCAACTCACGGTGCCAATAACCGTGTTCAGATGCATGGCCGCGAGTTTGCCCCAGATGGGCTTCATGTACTCGCTGCTGGATGCACTTGAGTTATGAAGTTCGCCCCCGAGCATGATGAACGGCTTATGGTCAACGAAGAGTTGCTTCGTCGCTCCGTTTGGAAGGATTTGCGGCAATGCGGTGGTCTGTGCGGCGGAAATGCTGGCCGCACATAGCATCAGAGAAGCGAGCACGCGTGGATGTCTCATAAACTTTACCGGTCGTGGCAGGATGTCTCGGTGCGTCCTGGACTCGAGAACAACTGCCCAAACGTCGCCAGGGTCTCGTTCACGGCAGCCTCGACATCGGACTGCTTTCTTTCAATGCACCAGCGGATCGTCACTCCCGTCATCTGAATGGCTAGTCCTCCGAGCACGGCGGCCGCGAGCCTAGCAGTACTGTTTTTAGGGATTCGCTTTTCAAAGGCTCCGCTGACCATCGCTTGAGCATCTGCCATCCGGGTTGACTGTGCAGCGGCGGCTTCGGGCCAGTTCTTCACGATTCCGAAGACTCTCTGCGATCGCGGATGGTTTACGGCATCCTGTGCGACTTGCGTCATCATCTTGTGGAACACCTCGCGCACCGTCCAGCTTTTGGGACACGCGTCGACGGCTGCGATGAGCTGCTCGGCGAAGGACACTAAGCTGTACGCCATGATGTCGCTCTTGCTGGCGAAGTAGCGGAAGCAGGAACGTGGGGACACACCCGCCGCCTGCGCAATCTCATCCACAGTGGTTTCGTCGTAGCCCTTTTCGGCGAAGAGGCTCGTTGCGGCGTCCCAGATGATTTCGCGCACTAGTTGCTGCTTGCGCGTCTTCACGTCCGGAATGGCCGCACGCGCTGGAACCGATACCGCCGCATTGGTTGACCGTCTCATACCGCCCCGAAAAGGATACCATAAAGAAGACAGGAACAGTCACTCCAGGCATGATATGTTGACAATGGCAGAGGCTGCCAACTAGAATCCCTCTCATGACCAAAAGCCGAGCAATGTTTCCGCAACGTTTGTGTTGCTTACTATGTTCCGATGGCATCGCCGGATCTTGGCGAACGGTCCGGGGGGCCAACTGGTTTAGCGTCACAGGCCCATGGTTTCTTCTTGCTCTGAGCTCGGCTTTGCCGGCGATAGCTGCTGTGTGTCCAAGCGTCGGCCAGCCGGTCCTGGGTGTTGAGCCTCAGATCCTGATCGATGCAACCTGCGAAGATCCCGGCTTTAACGAAAAAAGCTTCGTCATCGATAAGGTGAGTCAGGCGACGCTGACAGTCAAGGGCACGGGACAGCAGATCCCGTACACGGAGGTCGACGGTCACTTCAATCCAACACAGACTCAGGCGACGTTGCCTCCTGGTGTGGGTAGCAGCCCTGTCACTGTCCGTCACAGCGTGAAGTGGCTGTTTCCTGCGAGCCAGTTTTGGCAGAACCGCTTCTTCGATGCCGTGTACCCGCTCCCACTGAGCCAAAGCTTCACCGGTGATCCGACCTTCGAGTTTACTCATGGAGGATATGTAGTGAACGTAAGCCCCGGCGGTCCCAATGTGGGATACCGGGTGGATGCTGCAGCTTCAAAGCTTGCAAAAGCGTATGCCAACAAGCTCTACGGAAACACCGCCCGGATATATGGCTATGTTTACGGCATCAGTGGTGGATCAATCCAGACGATGGGGGCTGTTGAGAGCACAACGGGGGTATGGGACGGCGCAATGCCGACCTCCCTGGCTACGGATGGTCTCAGCATGCATTCGTTCATGTGGGATTCACTCTTTATGATGGCCGTTCCACCGGCTCAGCGGGCCTTGATTGTCAAAGCAGTGAAGACCGGAAGCACCAAAAACACTTATGACGGTCTCAATCCAGAGCAGAGCGCGATCTTGAAGGAGTTTCTGAACGCCGGCTTTGCTGCCCGGGCGATGCAAGACACGGGCACGTTCTACTTTCCGCTCCCCTTTTACACAGCCGGGAGTCTAGGCTCCATCGATCCGACCTATGAGGACGATTTCTGGTCCAAGCCCGGGTATGAGGGGGCCAACCCGCCGAGCTTTCTATCGGCGGCGAAGGTCGACGGCTTTGCCAGGATCACAGCCGTCAATCGCGACGCGCAAAGTGAGCCCGTCAGCGTCAGTTTCGACCCTGCGACCGTCCCAAAAATGGGCTCGATGGGCAGCGATGGGCTGCAATTCTACGTGTACGCGGATGATGAAAAGACGCGCACAGTAGGCTCGTCCGGCGGCAGCCTCAAGGGCGACCTGAAGGGCGCGACTCTCACGCTCAAAGGGCCGAATGACCCGGCGATGCTGATGGCTTTGGCGGTCGGGGGCAAGATCCGGATCAACAATCGGTTTCTCCTGGCCTTGTGCTTTTATCCGCGTCATGACATCGTGACCAACGGGAATCCGGCCTACAAGCAGTATCTAAATACCGACGGTACGCCCAAATATCCGCAGCGCTCAGTTCCAGGCTGGAAGTTGAACTCTCTTTCCACTCAAGGCGGGACCCTGGAGACCGGAAAGATCAAGTTCAAGACGATCATCATGGAGAACCTGTTGGATAGTCGCTCGTTTCCGTATACAGCATCGTTCTACCATTCGCAGATCGTAAAGACGGTTGGGCCTGCCCGGGCAGATCAGATGGTTCGGATCTACTACAACGACAATGCGAATCATGCGGATCTTTTCGAGATTCAAGGAGACGACAAAGGCTTCACGGTTGGTTTCGGCGGCATCTGGCTTCAGGCACTCATCGATTTGACGAACTGGGTAGAGAAGGGCGTCGCTCCCGCCCCATCCACGCGTTACTCCGTCGATGAGCACAATCAGGTCCGCGTACGCACGAGGGCGGCTGAGCGCGGCGGCATCCAACCAGTTGTCACGCTAACGGTTAATGGCACGGATCATGCATCTGTGGGCGTCGACCAGGCAGTAACTCTCACCGGCAAGATCGAGGCACCGCCGAATACGGGAAAGGTTGTGCAATACGACTGGTATCTGGGCGGCAGTCCGGTGAAGTACGAGGCGCCCACTGTGCTTCCGACGCCGCAGCCGATCGTTAACGTCACGCGCGCGGTAAGTTTCCCGAAGCCGGGAGTTTATGAACTGACGTTGCGCGCGGCTGCTCAACGCGATGGCGTTTCCGCCGTCTGGACTAATATGCAGAATCTCGCGCGCGTCCAGATCATCGTGCAATAAGGGGAGGCACGGCCATCGTGCAAGCTAAGAGATTTGAAGACAGTGTTTTGAATCGGACTGCCTCGCTGACGGCAATCCACCTGACGAAGGCAAGCGAAGCGGCGTGTGAAAATTCCTCGCCCCGATCAAGGACGAGTTGTGAGCCGGGCAAGGGCTATTCGTTCCGCTACTGTCCGACCGAGTCAGATTAGTCGCGAGATACGTTAGAACTCAATCTGGAGTGATCCGGCGAAAGAAGGCAGAGGAGCGGCGCAAAGGTGCATCGCCGGATCAGTTTAGATTGAGCCGTTTGCAGTGAGGCGCTGGCGTTTGCGGCGGACGCGGCCAGTTACGTGCTTATTGGAATTTCAATACTGTTTTTCTTGATAATGAGGCACTCAGATCTGTCGTTGTGTCTCAAGAAATGAAGCCGTTGGGGCACGCTGCGATTAGATATTAGGACGAAATCGCAATAGCGCGCAAGTTCATTCGCAGACGAGCATCGAAGTGATGTCACGCGTAGCGTCCGCCGCGCCAGCGGCTTAGTGCTAACGGCCAAGTGTAGATCTACAGTTACGGGCACCAACGTCTCCGTCCAAGGCGAACTCACGACTTGCGAGCATGACGTCACTTTGACCCTTCCAAATGGAATCCATCGAGCATGTGATTCAGCAACTCGTTGTCGAGCTGAACGCCGATACCATCCGGACGCGCTGGCCCTCCTCGAGTCGCTGAGCGGCCAAGCGGCGTACCGGCGGGAACGTCCTCTGAGGGGCCACTTCCTCAGGTGTGTTGACGGCCCCAGCGTGCCCGAGCGCTTTTCCTAGCACGATCGCGCTTGTCCTCCGGGCTGACCGTTGCCCAGTAGTTACGTGATACTTGCCCCATTGTTCGGCGAAAGACCTCCGAATGCGCGGGACTCTTGATATTTCGGTTTAGCGCAGAGTTGCGTACCTGGTCTTCCCGAAGCAGCGCGTCCAGACCACGGCTGAGCGCTTCGTAGCGCGACAGTCGGCACTCGCGGGCGATGCGGTTCAGCTTCTTATAAAACGAATCTGTCGCTTCCAACCAGACTGGCCGTCGCGGATCGTCCAGCCCCGAATTACGCTTGGGCACGGGTTTCAGACGAGCCGTATCATTGCTCATCGCCGGACCTCCCCAACTCGCTCTCGAGCTCCTCGATGGACGGTAGACTCCCCTCCAGATCGATTGGCAGAGATTCTGCCAGTTTGTATTCGGAGATTCCGATGGGCGTGGTTGTGTTCCTCAGCGCGTATTCCGCTACGATCCGATCCTTCGTCTTGCAGATGATCAGGCCGACACTCGGTTTGTCATCCGGATGCCGTAGGAGGTCATCTACGGCGGAAAGATAGAAGTTCATCTTGCCCACGAACTCCGGCTCGAAAGCAGTCGCCTTCAGATCAATCACTATATAGGAACGGAGCTTCAGGTGATAGAAGAGCAGATCGATGAAGAAATCGTTTCCGCCCACTTCGATCCGATACTGGCTGGCAACGAAGGCAAAGCCAACACCGAGTTCCAGCAGGAAGTCCCTTAAGTGTGCCAGTAAGCCGCGTTCCAGCTCTCGCTCATGAATGTTCTCAGCGATCATGAGGAAGTCGAAAGCGTATGGGTCTTTTGTGATCTGCTGCGCTAGATCAGATTGCGGCTGTGGCAGCGTATGCTTGAAGTTCGTGACGGCTGCGCCGGTGCGCTTGTGCGCATCACTTTCTATTTGGTGAACTAAAACATTCCGGCTCCAGCCGTGTTCACAAGTAGCGTTGACGTACCACTCCCGAGCGGTGCGGTCCTTTACATAGTCGAGGATGCGCACGTTGTGGCCCCAGGGAATTTGTGCAACAGCCTGTTGCACAAATTCCTCATCTGGCCAAGCCTCTGCGAAGGCCCGCATGTACTTGAGGTTTCTGGGCGAGAAGCCCTTCATCTCCGGAAAGGCTTTCTTTAGGTCCGCCGCCAGCCGGTCGATAACCTTGGCACCCCAGTTCTCCCGTTCCTGCCGAACCAGGATGTCTCGCCCGATCCGCCAACAAAGCATCACCAACTCGCGGTTGACAGCGAGAGATGCCCGCGTATGCGATTCCCGGATGCGCTGTTTCAGCTCCTGCAGAAAAGCTGGATAGCTCTTCGGCAGTGATTCGTGCTCTTGTACCTGCTTTGTTTGCTTCTCAGTTGATTTCACAGTGCATCCTCGATTCAGCCGAGCTTCTGCTCAACGAGCACCGCAGTTGCTCGATTGACCTCTAAACCTGTACCATCGTGGGTTATTCTCGCCGGACACTCCGGCCAGAGGACGCGGATCGAATCCAACCATGAATCAAGCTTCTCGCGGAACTTGCGCGGTCGCGCGTATTCGATCGATCCGATCTGACTGGCCAAGCCGCGCGGCCCAAACAGCGGTATGGTCTCTTTGCCCTTTGCCACAAAGCAGCGGTAAGAAAGCCACATGAACAAGTCCAGCACGGCCGGTGCGGAGGCCAGCACCTTCACCGCCTCCATGTCGGCTGGAATTGGGTGCGCAACAATCTCTCGATAGAATTCGTCGCTGAGCACAATGACGTTTTCAAATTGATCGGAAACGGGATATTGCTCCGGGTCACGACTGTACCAGATCTGTGCTTCGCGGAAGAAACTGAACCTCGATCGCTGGACGACCCTCGCTGTTCCCCGAGATGTGTCCGTACCGAAGAAGATAGTCGCCCCGAAGATTCGTTCGAACGCCGCAATCAGCCTTCGATACTCCTTCCCGCCTTTGTGCATGCCGAAGGTCTCCAACATTTCGGCAGCAGTCCGGAAGCGAATCGTTTGGCTTTGTTGACGCACTGCTAGTGTCGCCAAATAGATCGGTACGATCCGGTCCTGCCCAAATGGGAGACCATAGTTGGGATGTCCGGTGATCTGGAGGACGAAGTCGCCGTTTCGCCGCTCGTACAGCATCTCGCCGGCAGGGGGCTGCCGGACCGGCAGCCCGCACAATACAAACGGTCTAGAACTGAAACCCACGTTCTGCTTTCCTTCCGCGCGCTTCATGCGCACCATGCAAGTGCCTTCAGCTTGCCGGAGCTTCTGCTTCGAGACGACCAACTCCGGCAGTAGCCGTTTCAGACCGGCGCCCGCAGACTCCATCCCGCCGTGGCGACCGGTGTCATGCCCGAACACACTTCGGGCGTTTGAGTTCTGCAACGCTCGCCTCGCGTCAGCGCCGAACCCTAGTTCAGCGCGCGTTGGGCGAGTCTTTTGGAAGCGATTCTTTGCGGTTTTCGGAAGCTCAAAACACTCCCGGCTTCAGGAATGCGTTTAATGCATTAAGCCGGCGTTCGCAGAAAATTGAGGAAACTCCAGGAATCTCTATGCACTGGGTTGATCTCCATGAACGCCGTTGTCCTTTATTAACAATCGACTCTCGTATTCCCAAGCTGGACGTCGCGGGTTCGATCCCCGTCTCCCGCTCCATACATCAACTTATCGGGCTTTTTACACCGGGAGGGCCTCTTAACGTACTAGTGCTCTTCTTCGGCTTCACAATGATCGTCTGGCCCTTTTCCGTTTGAAAGGCGAGCAACGGTCCGTTCAGCGTTTCCGCCGGAGCGGCGTTGCGCTGAATCTCGACGTCAACGGTTCCCCACGGATTGCGGAGCCGGCACGGACCGCCTGCATTCGAAACCAGTTCCACCGAATCGATTGCCCCGTTGGTCATCGAGGAAGTCACCAGGAATGCTCCCCGGGCGAGTAACGTAAACCGCCCATCCCAGTCCTTCGGCCACGCGGGGAATACTCGAATCGTGGCGTCCTCGCCTGGTGCTGCGGGCGAGCTCTGAAGCAATGCCAAATGGAGCGCTTGCGCGGCCCGGCCCAACCGCTCCGCATCTAAGGCTTGCGGACCCTCGCGCAACGTCATCCGATTTGCGAGGACACCGCCGTTCCGGTAAGCCGTGTTCCGTTCCGGTGTGATCGCTCGAATCTGATTCGGAATCAAATAACGCACGGCTTCGGACCGTCCCAGGATGGAAGCCGCAACAGCCAGCTTCGAGAGGACGGTAACAGGTGTTTCCGGCGTTATGCTGTGTGGAAAGTACGCATCGAAGGTGGTGTTCGCAAGCCGCAACGTATCGGTGTTTTGCGATTCCAGATTACACAAATCGAAAAACCACATCGGCAAACTGTTTTGGTCCGGGAGTATGCCTCCGCCCGTTTTAACCGCCGGCTTCCGTCCACGCGCGAACACCTCAGTCCCGCGATAGTCGGCGGAGCGAAGCGCATCCGGATCCGAACTGGTCGCGAGCGGCGCAAGATTCGCGAGAAACTCCCGCCAAAGAGGCCGCATATGGGCGTCCAGGTCAAGAATCGCGGAAGCGCGCAACAGCGCCGCAAAGACGCCACGCATCGAGGAGAGGTCTTCATCGGTATCGCGAGCGCCCCAGACAGATTCATTGCTGTTCGCGTATCGAATGTGATAC
>JAVKSW010000007.1:0-19266 GCA_039583505.1 Bryobacteraceae bacterium
CGTTATGGCTGTTGCGCCGGAAAGGCATGGCGAGCGTCAACCTCACGCTTCCCAAGCGCTTCGGCGGGGCCCGGCAAATACAGATCCTCGAGCGGGTTTCGCTTACTGCCCATCACTCCTTGCATTTGATTCGTGTGCACGATCGAACACTCTTAATTGGGGTTTCGCCCTCTGGATGCACTCGGGTCGCCTCTTTGCGCAGTTCCTCTACGACTGCCAGGCAGGAAGCCAATGATGAACTATCTTAGCCGCGCATTTGCGGCGATTTTGCTTTTCAGCCGGGCCGGGGCGGCGCACGCCGCGAGCGCAGGACCACTGGATTCGTTTGGAGTTACCACGTCAAACGGCGCTCACGGATTGACGCTGAGCGCTCCTATGCAAATCGCGCTTGGGCTGACACTGCTAACGCTTCTGCCGGCCGTGATTATGTGCGTTACTCCGTTTTTGCGAATCGTTGTGGTTTTGCATTTCTTGCGCCAGGCGCTCGGGACCCAAACAGCACCCTCGAACCAAGTACTGATCGGTCTTTCGCTGTTTCTCTCGTTATTGGTGGTGCAGCCGATGTTTTCCGAAATCTACTCGCAGGCTTGGGAGCCGCTCGAAGCCGGAAAGCTGACCACCGAACAGGCCATGGATCAGGGAGCGGCACCGCTTAGAAAATTTTTAGTGCGGTTCGCGCGCGAAAAGGACATTCGCCTGTTTCTTGGACTTTCCAAAGAGCCGCCGCCGCACAGCCCTGCCGATATCAGCCTCAAGGTCCTGGTTCCCGCTTACATTGTCTCGGAGCTGAAAGCCGGGTTTCAGATCGGGGCGGTGCTCTTTTTACCGTTTCTGGTGATTGACATTGCCGTGGCCTCCGTAACTCTGTCGATCGGAATGATGCAGCTTCCGCCGGCAATGATTTCGGCGCCTTTCAAGATCCTGCTGTTTGTGCTTGTGGATGGGTGGAACCTTGTCATCGGCTCACTGATGAAGAGTTTCTACCAGTAACTCTCCCTGTCCGGCCTATGACTCCTGAGTTTGCGATTCACATTATCAGCGAAGCTCTGCTGGCGGCGTTCTGGATCTGCGCGCCGCTGCTGATCGTGGCCTTTGCGTTGGGTATCGTCATTAACCTGATTCAAATCGCCACCTCGATGCAAGATCCTGTGTTCAGCACGGTACCTCGCCTGGCTGCGTGCTTCTGCGCATTTCTCCTGTTGATGCCTTGGATGCTGCATCGCGCGACCGTTTACGCCGCGACCCTTTTCGGAGATCTGTCTCGGTATGCACGCTGATCTCACGCTTTCCGCATCCACACTGATTGCATTCGCGTTGGTACTTAGCCGCATGGTTGGAGTTTTCGTGTTCGTCCCGATGCCCGTGAAAGAGGCTGGGCCGAGCGTGGCGCGCATCGTCTTCGCCTTTGCAAGCGCTCTCGCACTCTTCCCTGAATGGCCTTCGATTGCGGCAGCAAACGTAACGCTCGCGACGATGGTCGAGTGGCTGATCGTTGAGGCGGCGCTTGGAATGGCCATCGGTTTGATGGTCAGCTTCATCACCGAATGGCTGACCTTTGGGGCGCAGATTTTAGGCCTGCAGGCGGGCTACGGCTATGCTTCGGTTGTCGATCCGACCACTCAGGCGGATTCCGATGTGCTGCCGGTTCTCGCGCAGCTTACCAGCGGACTTCTATTCTTCACCACGGGACTGCATCGCTATGTCATCAGCGCATTCGCCGCCAGCCTGAACAAGTATCCGCCGGGCCAGTTCGTCGTAACGCAAGATCTTACCAGAACAGTCGTGAAGCTTGCTTCGCATGTCTTTTCAGTCGGTTTGCGGCTGGCGCTCCCCGTGATTGGGTTGCTGTTGATGGCCGAGGTTGCCCTGGCGCTGCTGGGCCGTGTAAATTCACAACTGCACATCGGAATGCAGGCGTTTCCGGCGAAGATGCTGTTGACGCTCGCCACGCTGGCATCGGTTCTCGTCGTCGTACCCGTCCTGTATCAAGCGTTCGCCGGCGAGGTGTTCGAAACCATAAAGCGCAGCTTCACGCCGTGAGTTGCGATGGCATCTTCCGGCGGCGATAAAAGCGAAAAACCGACACCTCAGCGACTCAAGAAAGCACGCGAGCAGGGGCAATTCCTTTCCGCGCGCGGAATGGTGAGCGCCATCCAGTTCATCGCTATTGTCATTCTGCTGGGACATCTGGTACCGCAATGCGAGCGGCGGATTCAGTTTTCCATGACCACGCTGCTGCAGCGCAGCATGACCACCGAGATCGGAGCGGGGGAATGGCCGGACCTTCTCCGTGCTCTTTTTTTGAACACATTACTTCCGGTGATGATGTTTGGAGGCATTATTCTGCTCGTCACCAGCGGCACTCATCTGGCGATCACCAGAATGGGCTTCAGCCTGGAGCGGCTCACACCGAAATTCGACCGCTTCAACCCGATCGCAAAATTGCGAGAGCTTCCGCAACAGAATCTCAAGGCCGTGATCGAAGCAGTTTTGTTGCTGGCCGTGTTGGCGATGACGATTCACTCGTTTTTCCTCGGGTACGCGGAACGTTTTCTGCGGCTGCCCTTTCAATCCGTACCTTCCGCCGCGGCGCAGGTCGGCGCCTCGCTCGACGACATGCTATGGAAAGCCGCGGCTATTTTCGTGGTCTTCGGATCTGTCGATCTCTTCCGGCAATACCGAAAGCACATGTCTACGTTGAAGATGACCAAGCAGGAAGTGAAGGAGGAGCACAAACGGAACGAGGGAGATCCGCAACTGAAGGGGCGTATCCGCCGCCTGCGCCGGGACTTCTTGCGCAAGCAGATGATGCGCGACGTCGCCAAAGCCACCGCTGTCGTGGTGAATCCAACGCATTTCGCCGTAGCCCTTCGCTATGAACTGGATACTATGTCGTCTCCTATCTGTGTTGCCAAAGGTAAGAACTGGCTGGCGCTGCGAATTCGCGAGATTGCCGTCGAGCATGAGGTGCCGATCATTGAAAATCCGCCGCTCGCTCGCGGTCTCTACGATGCGATTGACGTAGGCCGCGCTATACCCCCGGAGTTCTACAAGGCAGTTGCCGAAATTCTTGCCTACATTTACAAACTGATGGGCCGTAAATTGCCTGAGTAACTGCTTCGAAGGAGCATTTTCCGGCTGATGTCATCACCGTCTCAGGCTATTTCCGCGCCAGGACTATCGAAAGGCTTCGGGAGATTGCCGCTGCCTAAAATCGGAGAACTCGTGGTTCCAGTTGCGGTGCTCGCGATTGTGGTGGCGCTCATCACGCCGATGCCGGCGTTTCTGCTCGACATCATGATCGTGCTCGACATCATGATGTCCGTAGTCGTGTTGATGGTCACGATGTACATACTCAAGCCGGTGGATTTTAGCGTCTTTCCGACGACGCTTCTGCTGCTCACCCTATTCCGCCTGGCACTCAACGTCAGCTCCGCGCGTTTGATTCTGCTGAACGGGAACAGCGGCACAGGCGCAGCCGGCCAAGTCATAGAAGCGTTTGGAAACTTTGTGGTGGGTGGCAATTACATCATCGGCGCGGTAATTTTCCTGGTGTTGATTGCCATTCAATACGTGGTGATCAATCACGGCGCGGTGCGCATTTCCGAAGTAGCGGCGCGATTTACTCTCGACGCACTGCCGGGGAAGCAGATGTCGATCGACGCGGAAATGAATGCCGGCTTGATCGACGAGACGGAAGCACGTCGCCGGCGCAAACAATTGGCAGCGGAAGCCGAATTCTACGGCGCGATGGATGGAGCGTCCCGCTTCACCCAGCGCGACGCGATTGCGAGCATCCTGATCACAAGCATCAACATTGTCGCGGGCTTTCTCATCGGCGTGTTCCAGCACGGGATGCAACTGCGCCATGCGCTCGAGACGTATACGGTGCTTACCATCGGTGACGGCTTGGTCACGGTAATCCCGGCGCTGATGATTTCGGTTTCCGGCGGTCTGATCGTCACGCGAGCGACTTCGGACGAGCGTGTCGGCAAGGAATTCCAAAAACAGTTATTCGGTAGAACAGAGCCGCTTCTTTTGGCGAGCGGCGTGCTTATTGCGCTGGCTGCCTTTCCGGGTCTACCCACCGTACCGTTCTTTCTTCTCGGCGGCGGCTTAGGAACGGCGGCCTGGATTAAGCGTAAAAATATTGACACCGCTGTCAAAAAGGAAACCGCCGCGGCCGCCGCTGTTCCGGTCAAAGAAAATCTCGAGACGCTTCTGAAAGTGGAGCCGGTGTCGATCGAAGTGGGGTTGGGGCTCGCTTCGTTAGTAGCAGGGGGCGCAAGCTCTCCGCTGCTCAAGAAGATCGCCGGGATTCGCAAGCAATTCGCCGGCAGTGTCGGTTTCCTATTACCCCCGGTGCGCGTGACGGACAATCTATCGCTGCGCTCACGGGAATACGCAGTCTTGCTGAAAGGCAGCGAACTCAGCAGGTTTGAGTTAGTGCCCGGCAATGAGCTGGCGATTCCAACGCCTAAAGCGGATAAGAGCTTCCCCGGTCAGCAGACGCGTGAGCCCGCGTTTGGATTACCGGCGGTTTGGGTTCCGAGCGATCGAGTGGACGCGGCCCGCGCCGCTGGATACACCGTAGTGGATGCGGTGAACGTTATCGGTACGCATTTCTCGGAAGTGATTCGTCGTCATGCGTGTGAAATGCTCTCCCGGCAGGATGCGAAACTGTTCTGCGACCGCGTGGGCGAAGAACATCCAAAGGCGGTTGAGGATTTGGTCCCGAAACTGCTCTCACTTGCGGTAATTCAACGAGTGCTGCAAAACCTGCTGCGGGAAGGTGTATCGATTCGCGATGGCGTTTCGATTCTCGAGGCGCTGGGCGAAGCTGCTGCCACCGTCAAGAACCCTGTGCTGTTGACCGAATACGTGAGACAAGGAATCCGCAGAACGGTGGTCAAACCCTACCTTAGTCCGAAAGCTGAACTGGCGGTCTATCTGGTCGATCCCTCCGTCGAGCAGGCGATCGAATCGGCCGTGCAGCACACCGAGCAAAACAGCATTTTGGTGTTGTCGCCGCAGGCGGCGAGAGACATTGTTACCCGCGTAGAACGCAAGTTGGACCGGCGTGAGGTTCCAACCGCGGTCCTGACCAGTTCAGGCGCTCGGTACTTTCTGCGCCAAATGTTGGAAAATTCATTGAGCAATGTGAGTTGCATCTCGCATAACGAAGTACCTTCCGGAATCAAAGTCGTGTCATTAGGAGTGATCTAAACCGCCGATGAGAATCAAATCGTATTTCGCGCCATCGGTTCAGGAAGCCATCGAAAGGGCGCGGCTGGAGCTTGGCCCCGAAGCCATGCTGATGAGTTCCAAGAAGACCGGGCCTGAGTCGAGCCGTCTGGGCGTCTACGAAGTGGTGTTCGGCATTTCGCCCGAAACACGGGCCGGATCGCAAGCGGATCCGAAGTCTGTTTGCGCGGTCGCCGAGGCCGGCGACTCTGGCGTGGTTGCCCGAGAGCTCGCCGATTTACGGAAGCAGATCGAGAATGTGCGCCGGTCCGTCTCGCGGCAGGGCTACTCGCGGCAATCCGGAATCGAGCGGCATCCGGAGTTCGCACAACTCGAGGAGATGCTGCTAGCGGCTGATTTCTCCGAGGAAATGGCGCACGAACTAATAGAATCTGTTGCGGCGCGAACGGCGAATCCGCAGCTTAACACTGCGCACGACGCCCCGGGCGAGCAACGGCCGCTCTCGCTTGAGCTGTTGTGCACCCTGCTAAGGCAAGAAATAGAGCGGCGCGTTCGCATGTCACCCGAACTCGGCGTACCGGACCTAGAACAGCGCGTGATCGCTTTCGTGGGCCCGTCGGGCGCTGGAAAAACCACATCGCTGGTCAAGCTCGCTCTGAAATACGGTATTGCCTCACGAACACCTTTGCAGATTTTCTCTACCGATACTTTGCGTGTCGGTGGTTCTGAGCAGCTGGGTACTTTGGCGCGGATACTGGGCGTGGCCTTCCAGGCAACTCCGACCATGGCCGCTCTCGAACAGGCCCTGGAAGAGTGCCGAAGCAAACGATTGATTCTCATCGACACTCCCGGGTACGGCTCGGCCGAGATGTCGGAAGCAGGGGACTTGAAGGCGTTCCTGTCGAAGAACCCGCACGTGGAAGTGCAACTGGTGATTCCCGCGACCCTGCGAGCCACCGCGATGGCCGCTGTTCTCGCGCGCTTTGCCATTTTTCATCCTTCGAAGATCCTGTTTACACACCTGGACGACGCCGAGGCCCCGGGTGCCGTGTTAGATCCGGCGATGAGAAGCGGTCTCCCTATTTCCTTCCTGGCAACTGGCCAGCAAATCCCCGACGATCTGGAAGAAGCGTCGCAAGCGGTATTGACCGATAAGCTGTTTGAGCGCGTGAGAGCGGCCGCGCCGTTCGCTGCTTAGAGGAGGCGCGCACGATGTACGAATGTGCCACGATGACCAGAACGCGGGAGGAGCGTGAGGAGTTGATCCTCGAGCACCTTCCGCAAGTGAACTGGATCGCTTTACGCATTCAGGAGAAACTTCCTCCCGGTATTGAGCTGGACGACCTGATCTCAGCCGGGATTGTCGGCCTGATGGCGGCGGTGGATAACTACGACCCTACCCGCAATTGTTCGCTCAAAACATACGCAGAGTACAAGATTCGCGGAGCGATTCTCGACAGCATCCGGGGGCTCGACGGAATTCCCGCCCACAAACGCAAACGGGTGAAGCAGGTGCAGGCGGCCATTTCGAAAGCCGAGCGTGAGCTGAAGCGCACGCCCGAGGAGGAGGAGATCGCCAAAGAACTGGGCCTCAGCGTTCCGGAATACCAGCACTGGATGCTCGAGCTCCGCGGAGTTTCCCTCGGCAGTCTCGATGTGATCGAAGACGGCGAAGAGGTGAGCCTGCTGAAATTTATCAGCGATGACGAATCGGAATCGCCGGCCCAGATCTTCGAGCGCTCCGAGCTGGAGCGTCTGATCACGGAAGGCATCAAGAAGATGCCCGAAAACGAGCGCCTGACGCTCAGCTTGTACTACAAGGAAGAACTGAATCTGCGCGAGATCGCCAGCATCATGGGGCTCCACGTGACACGCATTTCACAACTTCGAGCGCAAGGAATTCTGCGGCTGCGATCGTTCATGGACCACAAGTGGCCGAGCGAACGCGGCATTTTCTAGGCCAATGGCTAGCATGGACAGAAAACAACGCGCGGCGGACCTGGTTCGCATCTGGACTCTCGGGCTGACGGAGGCGATCAAGTCACGGACCGCAAAGCAGGCCGCAGTCGATATCTCCGAGTCGAACCGCGAGGCTGCGGAAAGCGCGGGCCCGCTCGAAATCATCCAGCATACTTTCAATGCCGGACCTGGCGCGCTGCTTTGGAGCGCCGCGGGCGCCGAGGTGGTTGCGAGTATCACGGAGTCTGGCCAGGCGGACGGCGGATGGCAGCGGCTGTGCGACGAAGCGGTTCAGCGCGTTTGTGCGGCGGGTGAGAGGCCCGGCAACATTCCTGCCGGCGAGACGGTTGCGGCGATTCCCGGCGAAACGGGAGCAGTGTTCGCGATTCAACTGACGATTGCGGGCGACACGTTGCCAACCGTGTTTTGGGGAGCGTCGACGGCCTTGCTCGACGCGGCAGACGCGGGCCGCGCTGTCGCTACTGCGGCCGCTGAGCCGGTGCGACCGACGCTGGACCTGTTGCTGGATGTCGAACTCCCGTTGAGCATCTCGTTCGGCCGAACCTATCTTCCGGTGCGGGAGATCTTAAAGCTATCGACCGGTTCGATTGTCGAGCTGAATTGCCCAGCCAACGAGTACGTCGATGTGATTGTGAATAACTGCACCATTGCCCGCGGCGAAGTCGTGGTGGTGGAAGGAAATTACGGAGTGCGCATCGATGAGATCATCAGCCGTCGCGAACGTTTGCAGCTACAGCATCGAAACGGCTTAAATCCCGCTCGGCCCATGAGGATTAATCAATGAGCGCAGCTACAAGCCCATACATCGTTACAGTCCTCGCGTGCGCGGGTATGGTGATGGCTCTTGCGGCAGCGGTCGCGCAGATTGTGCTGTTCATTTCATTCAAGAGAAAGATGTGCGCGCAGCAGGAGGAGATAGCTGCTTACGACGGCATACCTCAGAAGTTGAATGAGCTTGGGAAAGAGATCGGACAGATGCAGTTGCGGCTGGACGAGATAGAGCGGCGTAGAACGCCGCTGGCTGATTGGTCTCCCGAGTCGGCCTCGGTGCACTTAAACCGTCGCGGGCAGGTGTTACGCTTACACCGCCGAGGAGAATCTTCCGTCCAGATCGCCTCCGCATTAGGCCTGGTGCAAGGAGAGGTCAAATTGATCATCAGGCTTCACGAATTGACGCGCGCCAATCCCGAAACCGAGAAAACAAACCAGCGGGCTCTAAACGCGGCGACAATGTTCGATACAGGATACACGGGGCCACCAACAGGAGGCAAACGAAAATGAGAGTCCAAAACGGGGCAGTTGATAGTTCAAGTGCCAGTAATCGGTCCGAATTGGTTCAGAATCAAAGCGCGCGATCGGGCGCAAGCTCGACCGCGGGCGCCGGTGCGGATCTGGTGCAGCTTTCAAACGCCAGCAGTTTGGTAGCGCTGGCGAAGGGTATGATGCCGGCCGACAAGCAGGCTAAATTTGAAGCCGTAGGAGCGCAGTTCCGCTCGGGCGCGTACCAAGCGGATGCGCCAGGAATGAGCCAGGCCATTGTTCAGGGGCACGTACAGGGTTAAGAAGAGCCGCGCACATGACCAGCGAGGAAGCTAGACGAAATCTCGAAATGGTTGACCAGCGCCTTAGGACTGCTGCTGAACAACTGATCGCGATGCCGTCGCGCACCGGGCAGCTTTCCTTGGAGTTGAAAGACTTGGCCGAAACGATTAAGCGGGTTTATGATCATCACGCGTCGTTTGGCCGGACTGAGGCGCTGGTCTCCCCACTGAAGAGCATCCAGGAACGGCTCGCGCGTGTGCAGCTTTTGCTCGACTCCGGCGTGACGTTCTACTGCGGAGCAATTTCTACCGCGCTCAGGCAGAGAGGCGCTTATACCGCCGATGGTGGAACACCGCGCGCGGCAGACCAGGGCTACTTCAGAGTCGAGGCTTGAACGAGACCACATGTCTACTCTGTTTGCGTCTCTCAATACGGCGAGCAACGCGCTCGATGTGATGGAGCAGGCCATGGGCGTTATTCAAAATAACGTCACCAATGCATCTACACCCGGCTATGTTACGCAAACCCTAAACCTCGGCGCACGCGCCTTCAACGCGGGCGAGAGCCTATGGGGCGGCGTTCAGGCGGAGGGCGTCGAGAGTTCACGCAGCCAATACGCCGAAGAGTCTGTGTGGAACCAGAGTCAGCTGCTGGGAAGCGCGACGCAACAGGCATCGAGTCTCTCTTCGCTTCAGTCGAACTTCGATGTCTCGGGACAGAGCGGAATTCCGGCAGCGCTGAGCAGCCTATATTCGGCATTTTCGGCCTGGAGTTCGGCGCCTACGGACCCCACCGGTCAGCAGCAGGTTATCGATGCCGCGCGAGGAATTGCACAAGCGTTTAATCAAGCCTCCTCGAACATAGGGCAAATCACCACGCAAACCGACCAGCAGTTGAACAACACAGTGAGCCAGATCAATCAGCTCACGTCGCAGGTGGCGGCGATCAACGGCCAGATCCGAAGCGGCGACACCAATGATGCCGGTCTTCAGGCGAATCTATATAACACTCTGGAGCAACTTTCAAGTCTCACCGACATCAGCGTGCAGAACGAAAGCGATGGAACCGTGACGGTGCTCATGGACGGCCAGACCCCATTGGTGCTGGGGACCACGCTTACTCAATTGAACGTAACCGATCTCGGCTCGGTTGGTGCGCCCATTCCGGGTGCTCCTCCGGATGCACATATCATGACCTCAAGCGGTCAGGATGTGACCTCAGTGGTCAGTGGAGGACAGATCGCCGCGCTATTACAGTTCCGCAACGTTACCGTTCCGTCTGTTACCGGAGACG
This sequence comes from Bryobacteraceae bacterium, assembly GCA_039583505.1. Classification (GTDB taxonomy): domain Bacteria; phylum Acidobacteriota; class Terriglobia; order Bryobacterales; family Bryobacteraceae; genus Bog-105. Next base: position 10,021 of record JAVKSW010000007.1, read on the forward strand.
GAAACCAGCAGGGCAGCTTGAATCAATTGGCGCAAGCTGTGGCGGATCGCGTGAACACTCTGCTCACGAGCGGTCAGACGAGCTCCGGCAGCGTGGGAATTCCATTATTTACCTACGCCTCTGGATCACCTACCTCAGTCGCCACCACTCTCGCGGTGAACCCGAGCATCACCGGGCCGCAGCTGGCTGCGATTGCTCCGGGGGCGCCGCCGGTTGCCAACGGTATTGCGAGTGAGCTCGCAAAGCTATCGAATCCAACCAGCCCCGCGGACATGCTGAACGGGATGAGTTACACGGATTTTTACAGCAATGTCGCTTCCGGAATTGGCGAACAGGCCTCCGCCGCTTCGAGTGCGCAACAGAGTCAAACACAACTGCTGACGCAGGCGCAGAACATGCGCGCTCAAGTATCCGGAGTTTCGTTGAACGACCAGGCCGCCAACTTGCTCCAGTTTCAGAAGGCATACGAGGCCTCGGCGCAGATGATCACGGTCATCAATAACACTGCGCAGTACCTCATGCAGACGGTACAGCAGTTGCAGGGCTAAAGGAACAGGAATGTTAAGCGGAATAGATGGTTCGAACGGGAGTTTCCTCGCCGACCTGAGTCAGATTGAAAACCGGGTCAGCCAGACCAGCAAGCAGATCAGCTCCGGCGTTCGCGTCAACCAAGCGTCGGACGACCCCGGGGCCATAGCATCCATTCTGGAGAACCAGAACCAGATCGATCAGATTACACAGGTCCAGGCGAATCTGAACCTCGCAAAAAACAACGCGGCCACCGCCGATGGCGCGCTGCAGACTGCCTCGAGTCTCTTGGATCAACTGATTTCAATCGCCGCTCAGGGGGCGAATGCAACCACGACCGCCGCCAGTCGCACCACCTTGGGACAGCAGGTACAACAGATTGAGCAGCAAATCGTCGGTATAGCCAATACGACCGTCCAAGGCCGCTATCTGTTCGGGGGAGATGATCCCAGCACTCAGCCGTATACGTTCGATTGGACCAGCGCCGAGGGTGTAGTGCAAAACAACACGGCCGCCAACACCACGACGATCACCAACGCGAGTGGCAGTTCGATTCTGCCGGGGATGACGGCGCAGCAGATATTCGATCTCAAGAATCCGGACGGCACTCCAGCGACGGGGAACGTTTTTCAAGCTGCCTACTCGCTGGGCCAGGCGCTTCTCGCGAATGACCAGACCGGCACCGCAAACGCGGCCGTCGCCGTGAAGGATGCAGCGGCGCAAGTGGAACAGGCCACCGCTTATTACGGGAATACGGAAGCCTGGATCAATCAGGCGAGCAACGACGCCTCCCAACGCCTGACGAATATGCAAGGAGCGTTGAGTGGTTTGCGGGATACGGACGTCGCGGCTGCCGCGACCCAGCTGACCACCGATCAGACCGCGCTCCAGGCAGCTCTCGCCGCGCACGCCAGCTTAAATAATAAGTCTTTATTTAGCTACGTAGGGTAAACCGCAGCAGGCTAAACGGATTGCCTAATTCGAGGTTGAGCCGCTCACGCTGAAGCCGCGCTTGTGGCCCAAAGCCGCGACGTGTCCTTTCAGCAGCCGGCGTCCATTGAAAACAAGATCCACCGGAGCTTCGATCGGCATATCGAACGCGAGAACATCACCCACTCTAAGGGAAACCAGATCTTTCGCTCGAATCTGCTGATCTAATAGACGTGCATCGACCTCTACTCGGGCGGGCCTGATCAGGTCAAGAACACGGGCCTGCTCTTCGGTCGTAGGGTCGAGCCTTCGCGCGGAGCGCTGGGGATCGAATTTCTGACGCATCGTCTTAATCATCAACGAAGGCATAGCGATATTCATAAAACCTATGCTGTCGCCGACGCGAATCTCGATCGTGACTGCCAGGATCGCTTCGTTCTGCGCCATGTTCTGCAGGAATTGCGGTTCAGTGTTGATGGATTGAATCGTAAAGTCGATCGGCGTAACGGTCTTCCAGGCCTCCGTCAGATCGTTGACAATGATGCGAAACAGCCCGTCCATAAGCGATTGCTCGATTTCCGTGACTTCGCGCTGAATTCCCGTGGCGACCTTTCCGTTGCCGCCGAGCAAAATCTCCAGAATCGGAAAAACGAGCGTCGGATTGATCTCGAGGATGGCACTTCCCTCGTACGGCTTAAGGCCAAGACAGGCCATGCACGTAGTAGCGGGTAGCCGCTCCAGGAATTGGGAATATGATAGCTGCTCAACACTTACCAGGCTCATCGATAGATATGTTCGAAGGTAAGCCGAGAGACTCGCGACCACGCTTCGCACAAAGTTTTCATGCAACAGGTGAATAGCGCGAAGTTGCGACTTGGCGATCCGGTCCGGCCGGCGGAAATCGAAAACGTCGACCGTTGCACTTAGCGTGTCAAGTGGATCCTCTTCTTGCATGCTGTCATGGGCGGTTTGTTCGGACGCGACTTGGCTCATCAAAACAGCACAGGCAATTGCATCGCCACAACCCGGGCAGGTCGCGAGCCCGTGCTGATGGTCGGCCGCATGCAAGCCGGTTATCTCTAAACAGCAATTGTGCCGAATAGAAAGATATGATCCACCTGACGCGTTTAAATCGCGCTCCGCTTGTCGTCAACTCGGATCTTATCGAACATATTGAAGTCACGCCCGATACGGTGATCACCTTGACAACGGGGCAGAAGTTTCTGGTGCTTGAGGCTGCGGACGAGGTGATTAGCCGCGTCGTGAAGTTCCGGCGCTCCCTATTTGACGGAGTCGCCTTATATCCCTTTAAGCCAGGTACTCGGCCGATGAACCCGGAATCTGAAGAGTGGCGGGCGGCGAATGAACGATAGGTTTACGAAATTGAGGGGCGCCACGCGCACCGCCGGTAAAACAGATTTCTCCACGGTAGCCGGCCTGCTTGTCGCAGCGGTAGGAATTCTCGGCGGTTTGTTGCTTGAGGGCGGCAGATTCAGCGACGTCGGACAGTTTACGGCTGCCATGATTGTGCTGGGTGGCACGGCCGGGGCTGTGATGGTGACCACTCCCATGCCGTTGTTGCTCGCCGGTGTCAAAAAATTGCCCCATGTGTTCTGGGAATCGACACCTCCGAGCGGTCTGGCGATCGAACAGATACTCACGTTTGCCACGCGGGCGCGCAAAGACGGGCTCGTTTCTCTAGAGCGTGAGGTGGAGTCGATACCCGATCCGTTTCTGCGCAAGGCGCTCAGGCTGGCGGTGGACGGAACCGACTTGCAAGACTTGCGCCGGATTATGGAGCTAGAACTGGACCTGGCCGAGCGCCGCGGTGAAGCAGAGGCCAGGGTATTCGAGGCGGCAGGCGGTTACGCCCCGACAATCGGGATTATCGGAGCCGTGATGGGTCTCATACAAGTGATGAAACATCTCGAAGACATCGAAGCGGTAGGGCACGGAATCGCCGTTGCATTTGTGGCGACTGTTTATGGTGTCGGTCTGGCTAACGTGTTTTTATTGCCGGCGGCCAATAAGCTTAAGTTGCGACTGCAGCAATCGCTCGAGATGAAAGAACTGCTACTCGAAGGAATCATCGGCATCGCCGAAGGTTTGAATCCCAAACTGATCCGAAGCAAGCTGGAGGCTTTTCAGGCTCACGAGCCAGCACGCGATTCGGAGAAGCGGACCGCCACGCTCCGTTCCATTTCCAAGGCGAGGACCGCTTCGGTCCGTTGATGCCGGTGCGCAGAAAAAGACATTCATCGGGGGAAAACCATGAACGCTGGCTGGTCTCGTACGCCGACTTCATCACCCTGCTATTCGCGTTTTTCGTGGTGATGTTTGCTTCCACGCAGACCGACAAATCACGCGCTAAAGCGGTGTCTGACGCCGTGCGGAAAGCGCTGAGTAACGGGAGCATGCCTCCGAAGCTGGCCGCTATTCTGGGAGGCACTGCCGGCGAGACGGGCCGGGGCAATGCCATGATGCGCGGGCCTGGCGGGCAGAAGCCGGTCAAGGAGGCAATCAAGCCTGCGCCACCCCCGCCTCAAGCGGTTGACCTGGCGGCCTCGATGAAAATCTTGAGTTCGCAACTTGGCCCGGAAATCGAACGCCAAGATGTCGAACTGCGGTTGGAGCAGCGAGGACTGGTCATCGGCTTGAAGCAGGCCGCATTCTTTCCCTCTGGCGGCGACACCATTGATCCGGCGGTTTACCCGGTCGTCGGTAAAGTGGCGGCGGTGCTGAATGGTCTTCCGAACATGCTACGCCTCGAGGGACACACGGATTCAATCCCCATCAATACACCGCGTTTTAAAAGTAACTGGGAGCTGTCAGCCGCGCGGAGCATTGCGATGCTGCGCTTGCTGCGCGAGAATTTCGGAGTACAACGCGACCGAATGGCAATCGTCGGATACGCCGACACTGCGGGCATTGATTCGAACGATACTGAAGCCGGACGCGGTAGAAACCGGCGTGTCGACATCGTCATTCTGAATGAATTCGGGATGCGCGTTGAGCCGCGGCAATTACCCCAGAGTCCTAAGCCTGTTAACAAAAACTAGAATTCGGCACTAAACGTGCGACAAGTTCCTCAGCGGCGGAAGGTAAGCCGCACCGGGCGGAAGCCGGGGAACCCAAAACTTAGGAAACAACATGATTTCACTTCAAACGAACGTCGATTCGCTCGATGCACAAAGCAACCTGAACGTCGACAACATGTCCCAGAGTAAGACCATCCAACAACTCACCTCCGGCTACCGAATTAATAGCAGCGGCGACGATGCGGCTGGTTTGGCAGTTGCCAACGGACTCCGGGACAATATCGCGGAACTGACGCAGGGCGTCAATAACGCAAACAACGGTATCAGCCAACTGCAGATCATAGATGGTGGCCTGGGCAACATCTCGACCATCCTGGACCGCATGAAGACACTGGCGACGGAATCGGCGTCGGGGACCTTTACCGGCGATCGCGCCACCCTGAACCAGGAATACCAGGGTCTAATCAGCGAAATCACGCGCCAGGCTAGCAACATCAATCTGAATTCTGGCGGTTCATTCAACAGCGCACTGAACGTCTATATCGGCGGCGCGAACTCCGCGTCGAATGCGAGCGTTTCCATCGACCTCAGCGGCGCCCAGAGTGCGGTAGACGCGACCAGCCTTGGTCTCGCCGGAGGTAACATTGTCGCCGGCGGAGTGGGCGTAAGCGGAAACACTCAGCGGCTGGATGCGCCGGGTGCGCTCTTCCTGGCGGGAAGCGCCACCCAGACATTCACCTTCAATCTGTATTCCGGCGGCAACGCCCAGACCATAACGGCGACCGTGAACGGTGGCGCCAACGGGCTAAACGAGAGCGGCGTGCTCAGCAGCTTGAACAGCAAACTGAATCAGTACGGAATCACGGCTGGCGTCGACGGCAATGGACTGCTGCAGTTCAGCGGTGCAACGGCATTTAGTTTGTCCGCCGCAGTTGCAAGCGGCGGGACGGGATTGACCAGCGGCGCCGGCACAGCCGAAAACACCTCCAACTATATTGTCGACGGCGCAACATCGTACACCGCCGCCGCCCAGACCTTGCAGTTCCAAACTTCCTCGGGTGCGGTCAGCGTAACGCTCGGCGCCACCGATACTCTCGCTACTGCCATCTCCGAGATCAATGCGCAGACCTCTGCATCCGGAGTCTATGCCGTGAAGAATGCCGCCGGAACGGGGATTTCCTTCCAAGGCGCGGGCAGCTTCTCGGTCTATGACGCAACCGCCAGCGGCGTGTTTACCGCTGCGGGCAACAATGTCGCGACGGCGCCCGTTACCTCTACCAGCACCAACGCGAACGCCGCCATTACGGCCATCAACACCGCCATTCAGAACCTTGGCCTGGTTCAAGGCCGCGTGGGAGCGGGTGAAAACAAGCTGCAATATGCCATCAATTTGGGTCAATCGCAGATTACGAACTTTTCCTCCGCGCAGAGTTCGATTCGTGACGCCAACGTGGCTGCCGAGGCTGCCAGCCTGACCAAGAACCAGGTGCTCGAGCAGACCGCGATCGCGGCTATGGCGCAAGCCAACGCCGAACCCCAGGCGGTGCTGAAGCTCCTCCAATAGTTCCACGGCTGAGAGGCTGATCTTGTTTGCGAGATCGGCCTCTTTTTCTATTGCGTGATCCGTCATGGGAACAATTTCTACCACTCCCGCCAATTTCACCGGAAACAGCGCGTTCTCCGCCCAACTGCAACAAGTGATTGCAACCGGCGTCGCCAGGGCTACCGCGCCAATCCAGCAGCTTCAAAGCCAACAAGGCGCGCTCTCCAATCAACAAACCGAACTGCAGACACTCTCGTCCGATTTTCAGTCTCTACAGACTGCTCTCGATTCCATCAATACGGCCGCGGGAATTGGCGCGTATTCGGCGAGTGTCGATAATGCCTCTGTTGCGAGCGCGACCGTCAGTTCCGGCGTTATGCCGGGCTCCTATGCGGTTACAGTCGCCAGCGTCGGCGCGCGTACAAACACCATGAGCATGAATGGCTTGACCACGGTGACCGATCCCGGCACGGGCAACATAGATTCCAGCTCCAGCTACACCCTCACCGTGGACGGACAGAATTATCAGCTAACCGACTCCACGGGCACGCTGAACGGGCTGGCCCAGGCGATCAATGCAACGGGAGCAAATGTACAAGCTACGGTGGTCAACCTCGGCAGCGGCTCCTCACCCGACTATCGACTGTCGGTGCAGAGTACCAACTACGCTCCCGACACCATCCAGCTCAACGATGGAACAAGCAATCTGTTGAATACGATATCGACCGGTTCTTATGTTCAGTATCAAGTGAATGGACAGCCCTCGACGCCGATCAACTCCAGTTCACGGACGATCACTTTATCCACCGGGTTGTCGGTGAATCTACTGGCAATCGGAACCGCCAACATCGCGGTCTCGCAGAGCGTCTCCGGAATTTCTAGTGCGATCACGCCTTTTGTGAATGCCTATAACGCCCTCACGGACGAGCTAAACAAGAACAGGGGCCAGAATGGAGGTGCGCTCTCCGGGCAGAGTATCGTTTACCAGCTCCAGAACGACCTTCAGAATCTGGCAAACTACACAGCGTCTTCCGGCAATGTTACCTCGTTGACCCAGCTCGGGGTTACGTTCGACCAAAATGGTCATCTGCAGTTCGCTCCCACAACTTTCGATCAAGCTGCTCCAAGCGATGTTCTGAGCTTCTTTGGCTCCGAAACCGGCAGCGGATTCTTGCAGGCAACGCAAAATGCAGTTACCGGTATCACCGATCCAAGTACGGGAATCCTGCCCGCCGCCACGCAGTCGATTACGACTGATATCTCAAACATCGGCACCCAGATCACTAACGCTCAACAACAGGCAGATACGATCCAGACCAGCTTGACCGCTCAGATGGCCGCCGCCGATGCCGCCATTTCAACCATGGAACAACAGGCTTACGAAATGACAGACCTGTTCACAACCATGCAGCAGCAATATGGCAGCAGCAGCCACGGATAGGGATTTTGCCAGCGAGCTGGGAAGCGCGGTCGAATCGGGAGATCTCGACACCGCCCGACGGCTCGTGCTGGCATACAGGGAAGAGATGTGCACGCAAATCCGTTTGGCCGGAAACCTCCAGGAGCTCCAGCGGATTTTTGCCGCCGCGCTCCAAACTCTAGAAGATCGCCTTACTCTTGCCCGGATTATGCGAGCGCACATCTTTGCCCGCTTGCATGCGGCAACCGGTCAAGTGGTGTACCAGTCGCCCTGCCGAGAACGGCACACCTGGCGCATGGAAGCGTAGCCCGTCATTCTCTCGCCGGGCCGTCCATCCGTCCGTCAGGATTTTGACGCGTCTCAGCGGGAATCACTGCATTAAGTCTTTACCTTGGGTCTGGCATGCGACTTGCTTAACCAAGAGCAAACCCAATGCTCGACCCGGTCTCTCGAAATCTTGAGCAGTACATGACGCTTCTCAGCGTGCGCCAGAAGTTGGTTGCGTCGAATATCGCCAACGCGGATACGCCTGGCTACAAGACGCAAGATATAGATTTCCAGACTGAGCTGCAAAATGCCGCCACGGGTCTGCCGCCGGCCGTGCAACCAGTAGCGGGCCTAACGGTGAAAAATGACGGAAATAACGTGAGTCTTGACCGCGAGGCGCGCCTGTTGGCCGAGAACGCCTTGCGGTTTAATATCGCGTCCAATCTGTTGCGCTCAAAACTGAAAATGGTGCGAATGGCGATTGAAGGCGGGAATACGTCCTCGTGAGTCTGTTCTCGACCATCTCGGTAAGCGCCTCCGGCATGTCGGCTCAGCGCGAGCGCGCACAAGTGCTGGTGGAAAACATAGCCAATGCGGACACCACGCGTACGGCGGAAGGCGGCCCCTATCAACGTCGCGATGTCGTGTTCGAAAGCGCTCCGGTCGCTTCGCCTTTCTCTTCGTTTCTCGAATCGCAGATTGATGGCCAGGCAAACGGGGTTCAAGTCAGTAATGTTGTGGTGGACAGCCGGGATCCCGACCGCCGCTATATGCCAGGGCATCCGGATGCGGATAAGGATGGCTACGTCTCCTTTCCTCGCGTAAATCCAGCCGAAGACATGGTGGACCTGCTCGGTGCGTCACGTGCGTACCAGGCCAACGTATCGGCGATCTCCGCGGTAAAGGATATGATCCAGCGGTCGATCGACCTGTTCCGTTAGCGCCATGTCTGCACCCATTTCGCCGATCCGCTTCCCCGTCCCGGTTCAGGCGCCCAGCCTGGAGCCGGCGGCGCCGTCGGGAGGAGAATTTCAAAAAGTGCTGCAATCCGCCGTTCAGCAGGTAGAAACCTCTCGAACGACTGCGGATTCAGCCGCGCAAAACTTCATTTCGGGTCAAGACCAGGAACTGCACTCGACGATTCTCGCCACGCAGAACGCGGAACTCCAATTTGAGATGTTCATGCAGGTTCGCAACAAAGTCGTCTCGGCGTACGAGGAGATCATGCGCATGCAGGTTTGAGTGTTGCGCTAAACCACCTTCATGGACCAACTGAGAAATCTTTTCGCTGCGCTTTCCATGCGCCAGCGGCTCGGCATCCTCATCACCGCGATTCTTGTATCAGGGGGAATCGCCAGCCTCGTGCACTGGCGGCATGAACAGTCCTTCCGCCCGTTGTTTACCGGAATGTCCCCCGAAGACGCCGCCGCCATTGTTCAGAAAGTGAAGGAAAGCGGGGTCGAATACCGCATCGGCGAGAACGGAACCTCGGTGCTGGTGCCGGATACGAAGGTTGACGA